>JBAXWR010000263.1:0-10673 GCA_037128295.1 Mariniphaga sp. | reverse complement strand
ATTCCATTCTGCCTGGTGTCGTTGAATTATGTCAAAAATAGGGATTTTTTTTGATGGCAAACAGTGGGTATTACATTTGCGGGATCACCATCTCATTCCTGTAAAACCGGCGAGAGGACTGCCCGAAAAAGAAGGTCATGGAGACTTCGTGAGAACCATAGCTATAAGCCGAAAGTTCGGATAAGGAAAAATCAAAACTGTAACCCAGATGGAACCGTTCACTTTGGATACCCACCATTGCAATGGCAGCATCAGGCCTGATTGATAAGTTGTTCCGATACCAAAGCCCAAAAGTGAACCAGTCCTCTTTCAAATAAAGCCCTGCATTGATTTGCTTAAACGAGCCTTGCTGCTGATAAATCAGGTTTGGGGATATTGTAAATTCACGGGAATACAAGGACCGATGAAACCGATGACCTTTAGCCCCGACATGAAGCGTCATTTTCATTGGAAGCCTACCGACCTTGTCACCTTCGATAATCGATTGATCGGGCCGCGTTAGGTGGTGGAGAGCCACGCCAAAATAGACATCTTCTATCTGACCTGCCATCCCAAAGGAAATATCGGGGAAGATTTTATGACCGTCTTCAAACGGAAGTGGATATGAACCAGAGATTGTTCCTGTCCCCTGATCAATCATACCCGGAAAAATCAATTGTGAGGTATTGAATTGTTTGGAGATAAAACCAGCTTCAATTGCCAGTGAGTAATACATCAGATCGTTGGCCTGAACATGGTAAGAATACAGAAAAGAGGTATTGATCGTGTTGATTACTCCATTTAACTCCCTATCATACATAATTTTACCACCTAACCCACTCCGAATGCTGCTGATATAACCATCGTAGGCAAAATTGTAGGTTACAAAAGTGTTCCCCTGATTTGGCCACTGGTTGCGATAGTTGGATGTAAAACGGGGCATGGCACTTGTACCGGTTAAGGCAGGATTTAAATAGAGAGGATTGGCATAAAATTGGGAAAATTCAGGATCCTGAGCTTTCAAATCAAAAGTATTTGCCATAAAAACAATCAAGGCAAGGAAAAACATCCGCTTAAAGCCAAAACCAGAACAGAAATCGCTCCATTTTAGCCTTATAAAGAGTTTTGCATTAACCTTGTCCTTATTTTCCATTGACAAATAATATATTTGCTATAGCCAGTCTATTTATTAATTAAAACTTTAAAAGAACTAATCGGTAAAGTGGATTTCTTCCGGAATATCCCGGATAATTGTTAAAACATTTTTCAGAAGATAACCCTTTTGTTCATCAGCCTCGATCAGGGCATTTTGGATTTTAACAACTTCCTGTTCAATAACTTCCTCCGGAATAATCCCATACAAATTTTCGATCACAGTGAAAGCTTCAAAAGCCACAAGAAAATCTGCGCTGATAATCAAATCGATAAATAATGGGAGATGCTCGTTATAATTAAGACCGTTTTGCCAACACGAAGCAACCAGTTCCTTTCTTTCATTGATGTATTTATCATTTTTGATAGCCGATATAAGTGTGGGAATGCTGGATTCGTCCTTCATTTCAGCTAGAAGGTCCAATATGGCTTTGTTAATTTCAATATGCGGAGTATCATGAAGTAAATCAATCAGGGCCAATAAGATAACGCTGTTTCCGGATTCCTTGATCTGTCCTATTGTTTCAATAACAAATTCAATATCAGTTGATTTTAAATCAGATAAGATTTTCTTCGATTTGTCCTCAATGCCCATTTAATAAATGTGTTTTGATTTTCCAGTATTTTGGCAAAGATAAAATTATATTTGCAAATCTGATTTTAATTCTGAAATCCAGTTAAACTTAAACAATGAATATGGACCACAAATTAAATCGCTCGCTCGGGATCATAACAGTTATCGTTGTGGTAGTCGGAAATATTATTGGTTCCGGTGTTTTTAAGAAAATAGCACCAATGGCAGCAGAGCTTCATTCCTCAGGTTGGATACTGATCGCCTGGGTCGTTGGTGGATTGATCACCTTGCTTGGAGCCTTAAGCAACGCCGAAGTTGCCGGTCTTTTGGCGGATACGGGTGGGGATTTTGTCTATTACAAAAAGATTTACAACCGTTTTTTCGCTTTTATTTATGGATGGTCATTATTTACCGTTATTCAGACCGCCTCCATCTCCTCACTTGCTTATGTCTTTGCACAATCGCTGAACAGCTTAGTTTCGATGCCACAATTGCTCCCATTCCTGAGTCATTTTTCAATAGGTGGGGTATTCTTCCCTTTTGCCGATTTCACGGTTAAGCTAACGGCGATTACCCTGATCCTATTGCTTACGCTGATCAATATTAAAGGGATCAAATCGGGTGCTGCAGTAAGCATGTTGGTTTTGATCCTTGTGTTTGCAGGAATCTTCCTGATCATCTTTTTTGGCTTGGGAAGTCATGTTTCAGTTCCTGCCCAAAGTTTCAGTTTCCGATCGGTCGATAACCAAACCGTGACGATTTCAGCATTTTTTACTGCGATGCTGGCTGCTTTTTGGGCTTATCAAGGATGGGTCACAGTGGGGTTTATCGGGGGCGAAGTTAAAGATGCTCGTCGGAATATCCCGAGGGGAATCGTAACGGGGGTTTTCATTGTGATTGCACTTTATCTGCTTGTCAATGTGACCTATCTTTCGTTGTTGACGATCCCACAGTTGGCACAGATATATGAGTCTGGAAATCAGATTGCTGCTATTGAAGCAGTAAGGGCTTTCTGGGGAACCAATGGCGCATTGTTTATTTCGGTGCTGATCATGATCTCAACTTTGGGATGTACCAATGCGACCATTCTTGCCAGTGCCAGGCCTTACTTTGCAATGGCTCAGGATAACCTGTTTTTCAAAAGTGCTGGATTACTGAACAAAAGGCATACACCTCAGAATTCATTGATCTGGCAAGGGGTTTGGGCCTCTGTTCTTGTACTTTCAGGAACCTTTGACCAACTCACTGATATGATCATCTTTGCCGTTTTTATTTTTTATGGTGCCACCTCACTTGGCGTTTTTATCCTTCGCCGTAAAATGCCCGATGCTCCACGGCCATACAAAGTTTGGGGTTATCCTATCGTTCCAGCATTGTTTATTGGTTTTTGTATCGTATTGATAATGAATACATTAGTTGCACGTCCCCGTGAAGCGATTCTGGGCACGACCCTTATATTAACAGGTGTACCTGTTTTCTTGTATTTGAACCGGAAGAAGAAATAAACTACAGTTCAAAATACAGTTCAACTTTGGCTTTTCAATTTTAGAACTTTTTGTGGCAAATCTGATAGGGTAGGGTCATTATTCTGCCTGTCCAATGTATCTTGTAAAGTGTGGAAAGTCCCTGTTAGGGCAACGGTATAGCCAACGATGTTCCAGCTCGTTAATGTTTGGCTCGCAATAACTTCTCCTAACGGGAGACCATCTTTGCAAATTTGATTGATAAAAAAGTTATACGAAAGAACTTATTGACTCTCCTAATATTAGGATATTTGATCGAGACGGACCTGTATCTTGGTTTTCCCATCCTATGTCTGGTATAGAATAATTTCAGAATTGCCTTTAAACTCGTTCATCTTGTTTATTGTTTTTGGCCCTTTCAAATTTTGCTAATAAAACAGAGTCTAAGTTTTTAAAAATATATCAATTAATTATCTGATTTTAAGCTTTTTCGCTTAATAGAAACTCTCTCATTTTCAAGGCAATCTTTTTTAGTGTTTTATCATCAAAATCAAATCGATAGAAAGCTTTGAACAATTCAATTTTCAGGTCAATCTCATTTAGTTCGGGGTTTTTCCTCCGCAATTGATTTAGAATGATACTTCTTGACAATTCTGTCATTTCGAACAATCCGCTAATCCGATCCCTAAGTGGTTTGGCATTTATTATCTCAAACTGCTTTTGCAAAACATACCGTGGCGTGTCATTCATGGTCTAATAGATTATAAGTTTGTAAGTTAAGTTTATCGCACCATTTTCTTATATAATCCAAATCCCTATCTGGATTTAGCATTAAATTCTGAATATCAAACATTTGAAGCTCACTTTGGTAGTGTTGAATCCAAATTAGTTTGGCAATGATCAAATCGTTAAGGCTTATTACCCAAAGTTCTGTCCCAAACTCAATAATCCGCTGTCTTTGACCAAATGCAAGATTAAAATACTCAGTGTCTTTGCGTATAATAAAATCAATTTTAAAGCCGGTGGAATGGTCAATAATATTGAACATTCCTTTGCGCCTAATTTCATCCTTAATGACTTTCCTATCAAAGTAACTATTTGGAAATAAGTCAGTAAATTCGTCTATTATATTCTCCGAAAGCTCTATAACGATATCGATATCCCTCGTCATTCTCGGTATCCCATAAATATTCAATGCAATACTTCCCGAAACCATGTATTTTAGATCATGTTCGTCAAGCGACCTGCAAACTTTTTGTAACAGACTTAATATCATTATGATTTGAATTCTTTACACTCTTATTGTTCAATTTATCAGAAACAAAGATAAGAATTTTTAGTTGGGGATTAAATCGTGGGTTACTGATTTCATAGTTGGGAGAAGAACACAAACAACATAACAGCACTTTCTAACTCAGGACCTGTCATTGCGCGGAGTGCTGCGCTGTCATTTTTTGGAAATTACTCACCTGCACGACAACGCAATCCCATTCTAAGAAACACGATGCCAGAAATAATGTTTTGGACTGTGCTTCAAACATGGGATTGTTTTCTGAATCATACCTCCCGGGACACGTCATCAAACATAATAATCCTGACAACAATTAATATACAGTCGTTTGAATCGAAATGACGACTTCAGGAGGAAGAACCTTTTAATTCGATTTGTGCAAATAATCGTTGCAAACGACAAACCATCAACCCCTCGTTACAAACGAGGGGGATTCAATTACAAACGAGGGGGATCCATTTTTCTTTGTGATTCTTCGAGCCTTTGTGCTATCGTGGCAGAAAATCAATATGGAATTTCAGATTATCTCTTAATCCTCAAAACATTAACCGATTGTCCATCAAGAAACAACTGAATGGCTTTTCCTGATACTTTTAGTTCTTTAAGCTCTATGGCCACATTGCCTGGATTGCTGAAACTATTATAAGCTGTTAACTCATTGTTTTTCAGAATCTGCATTACGGCAGACTGGCTTTTGACCGAACCGCCTGTCAATGCCAACTTTAGCGAAACCTGTTTTTTGGAGACGTTCACAAATTTCAAAATCAGCTCTTTTGAGGGTTCGTCAATAGCGGCAGTTGCATAAAGACTATCCTTCCCCGAAATAAAACCATTGTCCTTCAAAATCGAAACGGTGGAAGTTCCTCTGTTCGTAGCAAATAGCTTCTGGACAAAATAATTGGGTGTTGGGATGGCCTTGAAACTATCGAACCAGATCAGATCGGGGTTCCATTGCCACGCATCTTTGTTTGCCAACAATGGGGCGTACGAACACATTTGTACAACGTCACAATTCCGTTCGAGACCTGTCATAAAAGCAGCTTCGGCAAGGGCACTTTCCCAATTGTTGCGCGAAATGGGATCGGCACTTCCTTTTGAATGGGCTGCATATTCGCCGGCAAAAACCTTTGGACCTTTGCGGTTATAACCATCGTACCTTCCTGCATTTTTCAGGAACCAGGTTGGAGGCTGATAATAATGTTCATCTACAAAATCGGCATTCAACTGGTTCAATTCACCCCAGAGATAGGTGAACTGTTTACCTGTCGGACCAGGCCCCGCACTTGTAATTAATTTAATTTCAGGATGTTTCGATTTCAATACGGAATTGAAACTTTTTAGTCGTTCAATGTATTGTGTTCCCCACTGTTCGTTACCGATTCCCATCATCTTTAAATTGAATGGTTCCGGATGACCCATCGAAGCACGCAACTTTCCCCATTGTGTTGTAACGCTTCCATTTGCAAACTCGATCAGGTCGAGCGCATCCTGGATAAACGGATAAAGGTTGTCCATGGAGGTAAGCTCAGATGAGTTGTACTGGCAGGCCATTCCACAGTTAAGAATGGGAAGCGGTTCTGCTCCAATGTCTTCGGCCAGAAGGAAATATTCATAAAATCCAAGTCCGAACGATTGAAAATAATCGGGTGTCAAACGGTGTGCAAACTCCGTGTTCCAACGATTGATGATCAGCTCGCGGCTATCCGGATCGCCAACTGTTTTTTTCCACTGGTAACGATTTGCCAACGTTCGCCCTTCCACAATGCAACCTCCGGGAAAACGAACAAACCCAGGTTTCATTTCTGCCAACAGTTGTACCAGGTCGCGGCGAAGGCCATTCTTCCTCCCTTTCCAGGTATCTACAGGAAACAACGAGATAGTTTCAATTTCGACCGATCCTTTACCCTTGACCAAAATATTCAACCTGGCCTTTGATTCAGTAGCAGTTGGTTTTAAGATGACTTCAAACTTCTTCCAATATTTTGTAATCCCCGGAACCGGATTTTCTGCCAACACCTTTCCTGTAGAATCGGCCAATGTGACAACCATATTCGGAACCGAGCTGGCATCACCATTCCTGATCGTCACAGTCAATCGGTATTCAGCGTCCTTTTTTACCCCGATTCCGCGAAAGCCTTCATTTGAAAGTCCAAACAATCCGTTTTCAACAGTAGATTGTATCCTGACATATCGTTTGTTGGGCAACAACATATTTCCTGAATTGAAAAGTTGACACTCGCCGTTCCCTTCTCCCACTTTTTTCCATTCCCATCCCATCCATGGATCGTTGAAATTGAACGAGCGGTTCTTGACCAGTTCGGCATAAATCCCGCCATCGGCAGCGAAGTTGATGTCCTCAAAAAAGATCCCCCACATTGCAGAAGGTATTGGGTTCAAAGGCTGTTTCAGATTGATCGAAATTTCACTGGCAGTCTGCGCCTTCAACCGACTAAAATTCAGTGTAATAAAAACCACAATCAAAACTAAAAAACATGATTTTATCATAAATTATTGATTTACTTTATTTTACAATCCATTCATAAATTCCTGCTGAATTATCGGATGGCAACTGAACCTCCAATTTAAGGGAACCCGTTTCTACCGATTCAAATTTCACCTCGTTCAACTTGTCTTTTTCTACGCTATAACTATTCAGGTTTTTCACTGTTTCCCATTGACCTGCATCTGTTTTATAATAGATCACCCAAGATGTTGGAATCCTGCATCCACCTGATGGGCCATCGTCGTACCAATATACTTTTGAGGAGGAGACCTTTTCGCGCTTTGAAAAATCGTATTGAATCCACTGTTTGCTTGCTTTTTTTGGCCACCAATGAAAATAGGAGCAGCGGTGGTCGTTTGAATTTTCGGGTTCCAATTGATCATTTATAGCACCCAGAGCTTTATTCTGAAGCGAACCGGTTACTTTACTTTTCGAAGCGATGGTTGGGTAAGGAAGTGGTTTTGAGGAGGATTTCCCATCAGCAATCCAAACAGCCATCTCGCCTGAACCACGATTCGACCAGGCATAGTAAGGAATGGCTGTAAAAGGTTGACTTGTCTCTTTAATTGTCTCATTTTCGAGCTTTTCAGCACTATTAATGCTCGTTTTGATCACAGTAACGCCATTTAAAAGTTGGGGAAGATATTCGGTTGAATAGTTGTTTTGCTGGTTCAGGAAAAGGTTCAGAACACGACCATTCTTATTATCAGGCCATTCGGCGCAATACATCAATGGCCCGCGTTGCAGAGCCAACTTTCCTTTGTCGTCCTTAATCGCAGGGTTTGCAACAATCTCCCTGACAGGCATAGGTAAGTTTAGCGAAATCTGATCCCCTTTTTTCCACTCTCTTGTAACAATAGCATACCCATCCTTCAAGTTGACCTTGCATACCGAACCATTAATTGAAATAGAAACTTTCTCAGGGTTGATCGATTTAAATTTGTACAAATCAGTCGGAAGGGCCTTATTGTCTGCCCATCCCGGGATTCGCATCATCAGCGAAAACTTCTTTGCCTTTTCTGGGTCAACTTTGATTTCAACATTCCCATTCCAGGGATAATTAGTAACTTGTTCTATATTAATATGTTCGCTGCCAAGATCGACATGTGCCGAATTGTTCATGTAAAGGTTAACATACAATGAATCGCCCCGTTGTGCATAAACATACCCGGGTACGCTAGGGATAAAACGGCAGATGTTACTTGGACAGCAAGCACAACCAAACCATGCGCTCCGGGAATGTTGACCCCGTGATTCAAGTGGATTGGGATAAAAGAAATGATCGGCGCTTAATGAAATTCCTGACAACAGCGCATTGTATAGGGTGCGTTCCAGTATATCATAAAATTTTGAATCCCCTTCAAGCAGGAACATCCTGTAATTCCACATTACATTGCTGATAGAGGCACAAGTTTCGCAATAGGCTGATCCGTTGGGTAATACATAAGGATCGTCAAAGCCTTCATTGCTTCCACCCGATCCGATACCGCCCGTGATGTAATATTTTGTACTTACAAGGTCTTTCCATATTTTATCGATCGCATTTTTATAGGAGTTATCGCCTGTCAATGCTGAAACATCTGCCATTCCTGCATACATGTAGGTTGCCCGAACAGCATGACCAACAATCTTATCTTGCTGTATAACAGGTATATGTGCCTGATTGTATTCACTTCCATCCTTGCGGCAGTCGAGAAAGAATTTGGCCAGTTTCAGGTAACGTTCCTCACCGGTAATCCTGTAAAGTTTCGACAATCCCATCTCAATCACCTGATGTCCTGGGTAATAGGCCAATTTACCAGGTCCAAAATCGTGGTCCACCAAATTGGCACTTTTAATCGCCACATCAAGTAGGGTGCGTTTCCCGGTTGCGAGGAAATGGGCATAGGCTGCTTCGTAAAGGTGGCCCAGGTTGTAAAGTTCATGACTCAGTTCAGGGTCTTTCTCCCACCTTTTTTTACCGACCCATGGGTGCATATGTAGCGAGTCGATGGTCCGGTTGGTATATAAATAGCCATCCGGTTCCTGGGCACCCGAGATATAGGAGATCAAAGTATCGATCCGGCTCTCCAATTTCTTGTCATAATTTGTTTGTAATGAATAACTTGCACCCTCAATAATCTTGTAAAGATCGGAATCATCGAATGGATACTCCGATTGAAATTTCCCCTTTGTCAGTTTTGCGGCAATCTTAAAATTCTCGACACGCCCTGTTTTGTAACATTGGTCTATGGCGATTGGGATCGTAACCTTTTGGTTAAGTTCGATTCGGGGTGCCCAGAACTGGTCAGTGAGTTTAACCTTTGTGAAACTCACTGGTTGGATTGGATAATCCTTGCCGGGTTTTAGTTGTGCTGAGGAAATACCTGAAATTGCAATTAAAATGGAAGATGTTAATAACAAGATCGTTAGCTTCTGTCTGATTTTCATAGGAAATGAAATAAGTTGAAATACATGGAAATAAATAGAAATATATAGTTAGTCACCCAAAAGTTTGAATTCTGGCAATAAAAGTAGTAATTACTTTATATATTCGGATTAAAAAACAGACTTTTTTGATGTGATCGTCCAGTCGAATAAAAGAGAAAGCTTTTTTTTAAGAATTTTCAATAGATGTATTACAAAAGATCATTTCAACGAAAATGGGTACAACAAACAAACCATATTTTTTCATGCAATTCTTTTAAGGCGATATTCAAACCATTACTTCTATATATATCTGAATAATAGTAATATAAACATATTTATGAATATATATTTTAATAGTTGTTTTTATCGGTTAAATAGAACTATTCTAATTTATAGAAAAAAAATAAAAGATGTAATACAACATACAAGTCAAATATCTACTTTTAGTGAAAATTTGTAAACCTTTATTAATATTTGTAATGACCTGCAAATAGGAGATGAGTTCAGCAGATTTCAATGTGCAATGAAATATAAATTTCTAAAACAAAAATTCAAATGAAATGAAAAAAATCTTGCTATTATTGTTGACAGGAATAGGGATTGTCACATCCCAATTCTTATTCGCCCAGACAGCTACAATTACAGGCCGGGTTTCGGATGCCTCAACGAATGAATCCCTGCCAGGAGTCGTAGTGATTGTAAAGGGTACTACAACCGGAGCTGTTACTGATGCAGCAGGTAGTTATTCCATCAAAGCGACAACCAAGCAAACCCTTGTGTTCTCTTCGATGGGTTTTAAACCTCAGGAAATCGCTGTTGGCACATCAACTGTGATCAATGTTAAACTTGAGGTTGCGAATATCGTTTTGGAAGAAGCCCTTGTAACGGCAGAATTTGGTATCAAAAGGCCCACTCGTTCAATCGGTGCATCCACCCAGACGGTTAAGGGTGCTGACATTGCCGAGTCGGGACGTGAAAACTTCGTCAATTCGCTCCAGGGCCGCGTTGCCGGTATTCAGATTTCAAATTCAGGAGGTACTCCTGGATCGTCAAGTTCCATTATTATCCGTGGTGCAACTTCTATTTCAGGTAATAACCAGCCACTTATGGTTATTGACGGGATTCCGGTCAGCAACACAACTTTTAACCCAATCGGCGGACTTGCATCCAAAGCAGGAGCAGATCCTGTAGTAGGCACAGCTCAACTTGACTTTGCCAACCGTGCGTCGGATTTTAACTCCGAGGACATCGAGAGCATGACCGTCCTGAAAGGGGCAGCGGCTGCTGCCTTATATGGTAGTG
>JBAXWR010000262.1:0-10675 GCA_037128295.1 Mariniphaga sp. | reverse complement strand
GTGATAATTCCCGTGATTTGGAAAGGATCCCTTCAAGTCTTTCCGACTTTAATGTTTACGGGGGCATTTACCGGTATTTAAATTTGGAATACTTCCCGGCCTTTTCAATCGAACGGCTATTCGCCAATGCCAAAGTGGATGCCAAAGGTGTTGAAGGAAAATTTGATCTTGCGTTGAAGTTGCAGAATAAATCATCCGTTTCGAAAGGACATCTTAAAATTGAAGTTTCCGACCCCAAGGGGAAACAGATCAGCATGACTGAACAGGACATTGATTCTTTCGATGGCGAAAAAAGCATTTACAGCAATTCGATTAAAAACCCGGAGTTATGGTCGCCAACGCAACCCAATCTTTATACAAGTACTGTCACCATCTCAACTGAATCGGGTTCCCAAACGGTTATCGAAAAGTTCGGCTTCCGCAATTTTGAATTTGTGGACAATGGGCCGTTTAAGCTGAATGGTACCAGGTTGCTCCTTCGCGGAACACACCGGCACGAAGACCATGCCGGGGTTGCTGCTGCCATGACCGAGTCGATGATCCGTGCCGAAATGACGATGATGAAAGAGATGGGGGTCAACTTCATCCGTTTGGGTCATTACCAGCAATCGCGGATCGTTCTCAATCTTTGTGATAGTCTGGGGATTATGGTATGGGAAGAGATTCCATGGTGCCGTGGTGGACTTGGTGGGGAAAGTTACAAACAACAGGCGCGTAATATGCTTGCCGATATGATCTCGCAGCACAGGAACCATCCGGCTGTGATTATCTGGGGCTTGGGCAACGAGAACGACTGGCCTGGTGATTTTCCCGAATTTGACAAAGAGAAGATCCGTGCCTTTATGACGGAACTGAATTCTCTGTCGCATCAACTTGATCCTACCAGAATGACCGCCATCAGGCGATGCGATTTCTGCAAGGATATTCCTGATGTTTACTCACCTTCCATCTGGGCAGGCTGGTACAGAGGGATTTATACAGAATACAAAGAGACGACCGAAACTGAAATCAAAGGGGTTAAACATTTCCTACATGCCGAGTGGGGCGGCGACAGTCATGCCTTGCGCCATTCTGAAGCCCCCGATAAAGTTCTGCAGCAAATTAAAACCGGGGGTGGTGCCGACGAAAGATTGGGTGATGCTTCCTTGTTTGGGGGTGCTGCCCGCGTTTCAAAAGATGGCGACTGGAGCGAATCGTACATTTGCAACCTGATCGACTGGCATTTAAAGGAGCAGGAAAATATACCGCTTTTAACCGGTTCTGCATATTGGCCTTTTAAGGATTTCTCTACGCCTATCCGGCCCGATAATCCGATCCCCTATATGAACCAGAAAGGGGTTGTCGAGCGTGACCTGACCAAAAAAGAGGCTTTTTATGTCTTTCAATCGTGGTGGACCGAAAAACTAATGGCCCATATTTACGGCCACACCTGGCCAGTCCGATGGGGTGATTCAGGTGAAGAGAAAATGGTAAAGGTTTATTCCAATTGTGAAGAGGCAGAATTGTTTCTCAATGGCAAAAGTTGTGGAATCAAAAAGCGCAACGGACAGGATTTCCCTGCGGCTGGTCTGCGATGGAATGTAGTTTATCAGTCTGGTTTGAATGAATTGAAAGTAATTGCCCGCAATGGAAAAACTTCGGTTACCGATGAAATCAAGCAGGTTTATCAAACCGAAAAATGGGGAAAACCGGCAAAAATGACTTTCACCAAAATCGATCAGAAGGGAGACATCGCCACACTTGAAGTAAAATTGTTGGATTCCCAAAACATTTTATGTCTGGATGCCCGTAACATGGTGGCCTTTGGTTTGATTGGCGATGGTCATTTAATTGACAATCAGGGCACATCTTCCGGATCGCGAAAAGTCGAAATGTACAACGGCAGGGCGATCATCAGAATAAATACGAAAGGTGGTAAAAATATAGCAAGTGTTGCCACTCTTGGAATTCCTACCGTTTTCTGTAATTTGTCTGAATAGAATCGGTAAAAAGAGTTGTAAACTAAAATATATATAATTACCAATGATACAGATATTTAGTAGATCTATTTTCTTACTCATACTTGTTTTCTGGTGTACAATTAACTCCTCAGCCCAGAACCTGAAGAAGGTGTTTGCCGATACAGAAAAACAAACGACATTTATGCTTGGTCAGATCGATCAGGCAAAGGAGGTTTGGCTGAAAGATGTTCAAAACAAGAAAAAACCGGAAGTGGTTTCGCCACGGAACTTGTCTCCTGATGGAACCCTGAATTTGGTAGCAGCCAAAGACTGGACCAGCGGTTTTTTCCCTGGTGTGCTTTGGTTCTTGTATGAGTTTACCGGGAAACCGGAATGGGAAAAACAAGCCCGCCGCTTTACAGAAAACCTCGAAAATGAAAAGATGAACGGGGCAACACACGACATGGGTTTCAAAATATATGACAGTTTTGGCGCGGGTTACCGGTTAACCAACGACCTGAAATACAAAGAGGTTATCCTTCAGGGAGCCCGGACCCTTTCTACCAGGTTCAGACCGGTTGTGGGATGCATCCGATCTTGGGATCATAGCAAAGACAAATGGAGCTTCCCCGTTATCATCGACAATATGATGAACCTGGAACTGCTTTTCGAAGCAACCAGGATGACCGGAGATTCTTCTTTCTACAAAATTGCTGTCACTCATGCTAATACAACGATGAAGAACCATTTCCGCCCCGATTTCAGCAGCTATCATGTGATCGGTTACGACACCATCACAGGAAAGGTGCTGCAAAAAAACACCCATCAGGGTTATAGCCATGAGTCTGCCTGGGCACGCGGACAGGCATGGGGGCTATACGGTTTCACGATGTGCTACCGCGAAACCAAGGATCCCAAATACCTGCAACTGGCCGAGAATATTGCAGGTTTTATCCTGAACCATCCCAATCTTCCGAAAGATTTGGTTCCCTATTGGGATTTTAACGCACCCAATATTCCCAACGAACCACGTGACGTATCTGCTGCAGCCGTTATTGCTTCAGGGCTATATGAATTAAGTACTTACAGTAAAAATGGAAAACTCTACCGCGATAAGGCCAATCAGATCGTTAAAAATCTGACTTCTGATTATCGTTCCCCGGTGGGAGAAAATCATGGGTTTTTACTCCTGCACAGCACCGGTTCAAAACCTTCAAATTCCGAAGTTGATGTACCGATAATTTATGCCGATTATTACTATCTTGAGGCGCTAATCCGGGCACGGAAAATCCGGTGATTGGCGTGCCCTATTCGTTGTAACGTTCTTAAAAATTGCTGCTGGCTACTGGCTTCCGGCAACTGGCTTTGATATTGCTAATAATTTCAATATGAGAACATTATATCTTAAATACAGGTATCATGATCTTACTCCGAACCGCCAGCCGCCAGCCACTAGTCGCCAGTTGCCTTTAACTAATTATCATTCTTTTGAAAATTAACTATAATATGGAAAACAAATTCAATCAAAACCGTCGTGATTTTATTGCAAAATCGACCCTTACGGTTGGCGGACTTTCAATGGGATTAAATGCAATGAGCGCTGTTGAAGCCAACAGGATCATTGGTGCAAACGACAAAATCCGCGTGGGTTTTATCGGTATCGGAAACAGGGGTTCCCAACTTCTGGAACTGTTTATGCAAAACAAAGATGTAGAGGTAGCAGCCTTGTGCGATATCTACGAGCCTTATTTACTGAGAGATCGGAGCAAGGTTGATCCTCGTTATTTGGCTGACCGTGCAGGACAAATCCCTAAAATGGGGGAGAAATTTACCAATAAGCCAACGCTTTATAACGATTACAGAAAACTTCTCGAAGACAAAACCATTGATGCAGTTTGCATTGCCACTCCCGATCATTGGCATGCCATCATGATGATCGAAGCGGTCAAAGCCGGAAAGGATGTTTATGTTGAAAAACCGCTGACCCAAACAATCCATGAAGGGCGGACAATGGTCAATGTCTGGAAAGCGAGCAAGCAGGTTGTCGCAGTAGGTCTTAACCGTCGTGGCAATACGGTTTATCAGAAATTATCCAAAGAAATTGCGGCAGGTAAAATTGGACAGGTTACGGTTGGACGTGCCGCACGCATCAGCAATATGTTTCCAAATGGGATTGGCAAACTAAAGGCAGAACAGCCACCCAAAGATTTCAACTGGGATATGTGGTTGGGACCAAGGGCTTCAAGACCTTATCAATACAATATGGCGCCATACATGTTCAGGTGGTGGGGCGATTTTTCAAGTCAGATGGGAAATTGGGGAGTCCATTACATGGATGCCATCCGTTGGATGATGGGCGAGGTTGCCCCTGTAGCCATTACTGCCCATGGTGGCAAGTATGTTCTCGATCACGATGGCGATATTCCCGATACCATGCAGGTGACCTTCGAGTTTGCCTCCAAAAAGATGATTTCATTCAGCATTTTTGAAGCCAGCAGCAGTGAGCTTTTACCCTACGGCGAGATTGAACTTCGTGGAACAAAAGGGAACGTGCTTGCAAGTCAGGATGGCTACCGCATCATCCCTGCGAAAAAAGGTCAGTTCCAAAACTGGAACAAACAAATGGATGCCGAAGAATTCAATATCCCTGCCAAGGAATTGTCGGATGGAAGCAGCTCATTTGCTACTGATGGATTGATCCGCAATTTCCTCGATTGCATGAGAACAAGGCAAGTGCCATTGTGCTCATTGGAAGATGGCCACCGTTCCACAAGTTTTGCACATCTGGCCAACATTGCACTGGCAACACGCGAAAGGCTTCAATGGGATCCCGATAAAGAGAGGTTTACGAATAGTGAAGCGGCCAACAAGCTGTTGCATTACGAATACCGCAAACCCTGGAAATTATAACCGAAAAAAATTAATCCAATGGAAAGACGCAATTTCATTAAAACAACCGGCCTTGCAACGGCCGGTATAAGTCTTGCAGAAACCGGATTGGCAAGTTCTGCCAAATCTGTTAAACGGCCCGTGTGTGCTTTCACCAAATGCCTTCAGTTCCTTTCAATGGAAGAGGTTGGTCAGGCATTGGGAAAAACAGGATTTGATGGCGCTGATCTGTGTGTAAGGCCAGCCGGACAGATCGAACCAAAAAATGTAAAAACCGAATTGCCACAGGCTGTTAAAACCCTTCAGAAATACGGGGTCGGCATTCCGATGATGGTGACCGCCATTACCGATCCTTCGGAACCCTTTGCTCTTGAGACGCTTCAGACAGCAGCCGCCTCAGGCATTAAATATTACAGGATGGGTTGGTTGGCCTACGATTTCACCAAACCGATTCAGCAGAACCTGGATGGGTTTAAAAAGAATTTTGATAATCTGGCCAAACTGAACGAAAAACTGGGAATCCATGGTGGTTACCAGAACCATTCGGGACTGCATGTTGGCGCACCTGTTTGGGATTTGTATGAATTGCTAAAAGGGGTTGACCCTCGTTATTTGGGTGTTCAGTATGATATCCGACATGCGATTACTGAGGGCGGTTACTGTTGGAAACTGGGAATGAAGCGTATTGCACCATGGATCAGGACCATCGATATCAAAGATTTTGTCTGGGGAAAGAATGCAAAAGGCGCATGGCAGCACCAGAATGTGATGTTGGGTGAAGGAATGGTCACTTTTGACGAGTTTCTGAAAGAATATGCCACCTTAAAAGTTGAGGCACCCATCAGCATCCATTATGAATACGATTTGGGTGGTGCCGAAACCGGCAAAAAAGAAACCACCATGGATCGCGAGAAAATATTTGGAATGATGAAAACAGACCTTGACTGGTTTCGCAAATGCCTGTCTAAGAATCAAATAGAGATATGAGTCCATTCCAAAAAAAACATTCTGCCACTAAGACACAAGGACACTAAGGATACACTAAGGATATAGTGCTGAAATTTAATTCTTTGTGAAACCATTGTGTCTTAGTGTCTTTGTGGCATTGTTTGATTTTATCTTTTAGTAGTGGACTCAATTATAGAATTGTTATAAAAATTACAACAATACGATCAACTTATGGATTCTACATTTTCCAGAAGGTCATTTCTGAAAACATCCGGTATCGCAGGTATTGCCTCTATGACCGGCCTTCCTGGTTTGGGTGCTGCTGAAACCAGAAGTTCGGCCAACCCAATAACAATTGCCGAAGTCAATTCCAATTTTGAGCGTGAGCCATTGATCCGCCCCTTCGGTTTTAAGGGAGGATACATGAAAGAGATCTGGCAATCTGTAAGTTATCTGAAAAGTGGTTCAGGAAATCACGGGATCGGCCTCTGTTCCCAAAGTGTGTTATGGTCTGATGCACAGATATTTGCAAATCACTCCGAAAGCGGCGGAAATGCTTTGATGTTTGCCATGACCGAAAGGGCACTTCAGATCATGAAGGGGCAGAGTTTCAATACCCCTGTTGATCTATTGGATAAGGTGCTACCCGAAGTTTATGAATATGGTCAGAAAATCACGTCCAATCCCAAACTCCGCAAGACATTTGCATTGAATGCGATGGTCGGTACTGACAATGCAGCCTGGTTGCTTTATGCCAAAGAAAATGGGTTTTCCACATTTGACCAGATGATCCCCAAAGCCTATCAACCTGCACTTTCCAATCACCATATGCAGGCTGCGGCAATTCCTTTGATGGCTTACAGTATTCCGATCAGCGAAATTCAGGTTGCGGTTGAGCAAGGTTATTTCTTTATGAAAATAAAGATTGGTCAGCCCGGCACACAGGAGGAGATGCTCGAAAAGGACAAGGCGCGTTTAACGGCTATCCATCAGGCCATTGGAAATGTGAAGACTTCGCATACAAAAGATGGGAAGCTGCCCTATTATTTCGATGCCAACGGACGGTACGAAAAGAAGGAGACCTTGCTGAAATTGCTTGATCATGCCCGGAAAATTGGGGCTTTCGACCAGATCGCTATTATCGAAGAACCATTTGCCGAAGAGCTGGAGATCGATGTGTCGGATATTCCGGTCCGTTTAGCCGCTGATGAGAGTGCCCATACCGATGAAGATGCAATTAAAAGAATTGCAATGGGTTACAAGGCCATCGCGCTCAAGGCCATCGCCAAGACATTAAGCATGACGATGAAGATTGCCCAAGTAGCATTTGAGAGGAATATCCCTTGTTTTTGTGCCGATCTCACTGTGAACCCCATCCTGGTGGATTGGAACAAAAATGTGGCTGCCCGGCTGAACGCCTTCCCAGGACTTGGTAGCCTTGGACTGGTCGAAAGCAACGGACATCAGAACTACAAAAATTGGGATGCAATGATGGGTTACCATCCCCTCAAGGAAGGAGCCTGGGTGAAAGCGAACAAGGGAGTTTATGAACTGAATGATGAGTTCTACAAAACCAGTGGCGGTATTTTTGATCCAATGCCCCATTACGAAGAGATGTTTGCAAAATAGTTTACTTTTACAACTGCGTTTCAGAATTGATGAAAAACTTTGACCATGGAAATAGGCTTCAAAAATGATGTAAATATACCATTTGGTTTTATTATATTGAATATAAGTTTATTGACAGATGGTATTTGTCATTGCCAAACCAAAAGTAACCACCATTACGGTGGCTCACACAAACGTTAGGTGCAAGTGTAAAAAAAAGAAAAGACATTGTTCTCAAATTATTAGAACTAAAATTTAATGAACAGATATGTTTTTAATTGAATATGCTGTATAATAATCACTTAAAAAATGGAGAAAATCATGAAGATAATAATGCTTATCGGTAAACCTAATTGTGGTAAAACTACCACTTGCCGTTTGTTATACCAAGAATTAGAATCTTGGTCAAGTATTCGCAAATCTACTTACAATAAAGAAGGTGGAGATTTTTCTTGCAGTTTAAATTTCAACCACAAAGATATTTTCATAAAGTCCGCAGGTGACAGTCGCAAAAGAATACACGATGCTCTAGAAAAACGTTGTAATATTGTAATCTGTACTTGTCGTGCGAACTTTACTGATGTAATAGATTATGCCCGACAAATTTGCAACGGAAATCTTTTTGAAGTCAACAAAGAAGTAATTGGCAACCAAGAAGCTAAGAACATGATTATTGACATTTTAAAAAACATCGAAAACTATTAATAATCAAATCCTAAAAAATAGTTTAACGGAGTTTACAGGGTAATCGAATAGTTTTCAATATCAAAGGCAATTCATATCGGTTGATAGTTAAGATTAATTACAAGTATGGGATTATTTGGATTAGATTCATTGGGACACATGGAGATTATGATAAAATAAATGCTGAAACAATACGATGATTGAACATAAAGTTATAAAAACAGAAAGCGATTATAAATTGGCATTACAAAGACTCGAAGTTATATTTGATGCTGAACCGGGGACAGATGAAGGTGACGAATTGGATTTATTGTCATTGTTGATTGACAATTATGAGAAGATTCATTATCCTATAGATCTACCAGATCCAATAGAGGCAATAAAATAAACAGTTGCACATTTCGACAGAAGTATTGGTCCAAGAATATTAATAATTTGCAAGCACTAAAACATGATCATAAAACATTGAGGATTAAGTTGTAGACCAAACTCATTACTCGCTGGGAAGTTCTCAGTCGGTTGGTAAGAAAATGTTTATGAACTTCCCAACGTTTTATATCGACATAGTTACCTATAAAGCATTTAACGAGCATCAATGTGACAGAATGAAGAACACAAAAAGCACTTATACAATTGTTGCAATTTCCCTATTCGTTGGACTATTACATTTCGTCATTGGCCCCGATTATCAAGGGATTTTTAAGCATTTTGTTCATGGATATTTAATTGACATTCTGCTACCTATGAATCTGTACTTATTGATGCAGATATCACTAAGAAAGAACATGTCGGTTAATAAGGCCCGAATCATTGGTGCAGTATTCATCTTTGCTTTTGGAACAACAGTAGAAATATTACAACTTTATGAAATTGAATTTCTTGGCAGGACTTATGACCCTTGGGACATACTAATGTATGCATTTGGAATTGGATTGGGCATTGTAATTGATTTGACAATAATTGACAAATTTGAAAAACAAAGACAGAATATTGTATAATTACCACACACAATGTTATACATAAAACATTGGGGTTTAATGGATTATACTAAGAGTCTGCCACACATCTAGTTCGGTGTAACTGGACAGGAAAGTTGCCCGCAATCCCCAACGATTCATACAATTAACCATTACCTGCAAGGCATGGGGAGTCATGCCAATTGGCCTGATCAAGAGCAACGGCCATCAGAACTACAAAAACTGGAACACTATGATTGGATATCCTCCCCGCAAGGACGGGGCTTGGGTGAAAGTAAACAATGGTGTTTTAGTTGACATCGCCTATGGTTTTAAAAATGCAATAAACCGAACTTGACCAATACGTGAACTATGAAATTCCTAAATGTTTATATATTTTGATAGTTTTAGGAATTTTATTTTATCTTTGCCCTATGAAAATGTTAGCACGTAAACGGTACTTGGATACACTTAGTATTCTTAAAGACAAGAATTTAATAAAGGTTGCCACAGGGGTTAGGCGTTGTGGAAAATCAACTTTAATGACTCAATTTCAAGATTTATTGCGTAAGGAAAACGGCAAAGTTTCCATTTTGGCGATCAATTTGGATATGCCCGAATTTCGGGTCTTAGCAGAAAAAAATTGGAAAGAGATTTACGATTACATCATTAAGCATCTCAAAAAAAACGTAACCAATTATGTGTTTATAGACGAAGTTCAAAACGTTCCCGAATTTGAAAAAATGTTGGAAGGATTATACGTTCACCCAAACATAGATTTGTACGTTACAGGTTCAAACGCATTTTTGTTATCAAGTGAATTGGCAACTTTGCTCACAGGTAGAGCTTATGAAATAAATGTATTGCCATTTTCTTTTGCTGAATATTTAGAGTTCACAGGGACAACCTCAAATCCTGACCGTGCTTTTGCTGAATATCAGCGTACAGGTGGTTTTCCCGAAGCTGTACGACTTTCAGCAGACGGTAATCATTTTGCAAATGAATATTTGCAAACGGTTTTCAAAAACATTTACGACAACGATATTTCTAAACGCTATACTATTTATGCCGAAGAATCATATCAGGAAGTTGTAAACTTCCTAATAGATTCAGTTGGTTCAAGAGTTTCAGCAGGAAACATTGCCAAAGTTTTAACGACAAACAAAAAGAAAATTGACAACAAAACGGTGTCAAAGTACATTGACACTTTGGTTGAAGCCTATTTGTTTTACAAAGTAAACCGCTATGACATCAAAGGCAAACAACATTTGGCAACGCAAGAAAAATACTATTTGGTGGATTTAGGTTTTCGCAACGCATTACTTGGAAAAGAATTGGCAAGCGATGCAGGACATTTACTTGAAAATACAATTTATCTTGAACTAAAACGAAGAAACAACCAGGTATGGATCGGAAAAACCAACAATTTAGAAGTTGATTTTGTTGTTCGCAACAACGAAGGTTTTACCCAATACATACAAGTTTCGCAAACCGTACAAAACACATTGACATTAGAACGTGAGTTAGCACCATTTAACAGTATTGCAGACCATCACGAAAAACTTTTAATCACAATGGACTACGATATAGGCACTTATAACGGAATAAAAAAAATAAACGCAATAGATTGGCTTACAAAGACCGAAAAAT
>JBAXWR010000261.1:0-10686 GCA_037128295.1 Mariniphaga sp. | reverse complement strand
TACCAATGCAGAGGATGGAGCATCGGTAGGAAATATATTCTATGGGGATAAAGGATATATGGTGATCAAGGGTTACGATTCTTACGAAACATACCTTGGCCCTGAAAAAACTCCAGGACAAAAAAAGAAAGAAGGCGGTGATCATTTCAAAAACTTTATTGATTCCGTAAGGGCTCATGATCCTTCCATGATCCATGCGCCGGTTGAAAGTGCTCATCTGGCTTCGGCTCTTGCCCACCTTGGAAATATTGCTTACCGTACCGGAAGGGTCCTAACCTTTAATCCCGAATCCGAATCTTTTGTAAATGATCAGGAAGCTGACAAAATGTTGACAAGGAATTACAGGACACCATATGTTGTACCCGAAAACGTTTAATTTCTAATAATGATTTAGAAAGGGAGTGCGTCGCAACTCCCTTTTTTATGCAATAAAATGAATTAGGAGATAGGTTATACATTTTTATAATTCTTTATTAAATAGATTTTTATATTTTTGATGATAGGTATTTTAAAAATGTATTGTGATGAACAACGACCCATTGTCCAATTTCCAGGAGCGAGTACAAGAACTCGAAAAACAATTGTCTGAATTTCGCGAAAAAAATTACTTCCTGGAGAAAGAGATCCAAACTCTTAAGGTGGAGAAAGAGAAATTTCAACTGATTTCGGATTTTGCGCAAGATTGGCAATTCTGGATTGACCCAACCGGGAATTTTTCATGGATCTCACCTTCCTGCAATGATTTGACGGGTTATACTGCGGATGAATTCTTTCGCGATCCAAACCTATTTTATTCCGTCATCTATCCGGATGACCAATTGAATGTCCGTCAGTTTCTCAGAGATTCTGTCAGTTTTATGAAAATAGGACAATCAATCGATTTCCGTCTTCTTACAAAGACAAAACAGTTACGTTGGTGCGAACTGAACAACAAAGCAGTTTTCGACAGAATGGGAAGTTATCTTGGCCAACGTGGCTCGATCCGTGATATCACCCGCCTTAAGTCTGCCTTGGGCCAAATCAGGGAAATGTCTGAAAAACAGGTTTGGGAAATGAAATCGAAACAAAAATACCGGGATGAAATTGCAGGTAAAGACAGGGAGTTGATCTCCTCACTGATACAAATCGCCCAAAAAAATGAAATGGTCCTCTATTTGCGTAAAAATTTGTCCATAATCAGGAATTCACTTACTGTACCTATACAGAAAAAGGTTTCAGATATGTTACAAAAAATTGATGAACATCAACGCAGGCAAATATTTAATTGGGAGGACTTTAAATTGCATTTCGAAAAAGTACATCAAGGTTTTTTCACCCGATTAAATGGAAAATACCCTGGACTTACATCGAAAGATCAACGACTTTGCGCTTATATCCTTCTCGGTCTTTCATCCAAAGACATTTCTGGATTGGTCAATATTACACCAGAAAGTACCGAAATAGGTCGGATCAGGCTCAGAAAAAAACTCGGTCTGAACCGTTCGCACAATCTTTCAACGTTTCTTCAAAGTATATAGCAGTAAGGTTAAAAATAATATTTAAAAGAATATTGTTATACTATATAATATTATATATCAATATTTTAATATTATTTATTAGGTTTTAAAATATATTTGTTAGGTTTTAATAAATATGGTTAGAACCATTTTTGAGTGCTTTTAAGCTTTCTTTGTGTTGAAAACAAAAAAAATATCATGGAAAAGCTTAAATATCGTAAACTAAAAAACGAAGAGATTGGTCAGTTGATCATTCAAAATTGTTATTGCGAGGACTGGAACCTGATTGATGTTGTGGAAGATTTCATGCCCGATAACATTCGAAGTACCAAACTTTCAGGATATAATCGACTAGGCAGATATGATGAGGAGATAACGCTCTTTGGGGGTGTAAAAATGAAAACAGGGATTACAAATGCGCATATCCATAATTGCACAATCGGGAATAATTCGTTGATTAGCGGGGTTAAAAGCTATATCGCCAATTATCGAATTGGTGAGAATGTTGTTATTCATAACCTCAATCAGCTTGCCGTAGAGAATAAAAGCTCATTTGGAAATGGTCTTCGCATCAAGGTCATCAATGAAGTTGGTGGACGTGAAATTCCTATTTACGATCATCTATCTTCACATGTAGCCTATATACTTGCACTTTACCGTCACCGGCCAAAGTCCATTGAAATAATTGAAAAATTGGTCTCCAATTATGTTGACTATATCTCGGATACAGTTGGTGATGTGAGCAATGGGGTGCATATTATCAACTGTGGTATTATGCGAAACGTAAAAATCGGCCCCTACGCCTCACTGGAAGGAGTTTCCAAACTGGTAAATGGTAGCATCAACAGCTCTGCCTCTGATCCTGCAGTGATCGGGCAAGGGGTTATTCTTGAAGATTTTATCGTTTGTTCAGGGACACGAATTACTGATTCTACCCTGATATCGAACTGCTTTATTGGGCAAGGTTGTATCCTGGACAAGCATTACTCTGCAGTTGAATCTGTTTTTTTTGCCAATTGCCAGGGATTGCACGGTGAAGCCTGTTCCATTTTTGCGGGTCCATATACCGTTTCGCATCATAAATCGACCTTGTTGATTTCAGGACTTTTTTCCTTTATGAACGCCGGTAGCGGTTCAAACCAAAGCAATCATCTTTACAAATTAGGGCCAATACATCAGGGTGTTATTGAACGAGGCGCAAAAACCACAAGTGATTCATATTTATTGTGGCCATCCAGGATTGGGGCTTTCTCATTGGTGATGGGGCGACATTACCGACACTCTGATACTACAGACTTCCCTTTTTCTTATCTAATTGAAGATAAGGACGAAAGTCGATTAGTTCCTGGTATCAACTTACAAAGCATCGGAACGATTCGTGACTCGCAAAAATGGCCAAAACGCGACCGCCGCAAAGACCCAAATCTTTTGGATTTAATCAATTTCAATTTATTAAGTCCTTATACAATTCAGAAAATGATCAAAGGACGAGCCATTTTACTCGAATTATTGAATGCATCAGGCGAAACAGCTCCTTTTTATTCGTATCATGGTATGGTCATAAAAAATAGTGCACTGGTAAGAGGAATTGATTTATATGAAAAAGCCATTTGGAAATTCTTAGGTAACTCTTTAATAACCAGAATACAAAGAAAACAATTAAATTCCCTTAACGACATTCGTAAAGCATTAAAAAAAGACACTCCTCTGGGTAGCGGTTGCAAGTGGCTTGACCTTACTGGCATGATTTGTCCGTCAGATGCCATTAATCAATTGCTTGATGCAATCGAAAACGGAAGTATCCATTCGCTGGAAGAAATAAATGCTTCAATCAGATCGATACACGAGAATTACTATACTTATGAATGGTCTTGGGCTGTAGATGTAATTGAAGATTTTTATGGTACACATGTCAAAGAGTTCACCCCTCAAAATGTTATAGAAATTACACAGAAATGGATGAAAGCCGTTCTTGACATAGACCATTTACTTTACAATGATGCGAGAAAAGAGTTCTCTCTGATCAAACAAACAGGCTTTGGACTCGATGGAGACAGGTCTGTTCAACAACAAGATTTCGATTGTGTAAGGGGTGAATTTGAGACCCATGTCGAAGTTAGTTCGATTAGAGATCATATGGCGAAAAAAGAGGCATTAGGAAATGATGTAATCGCAAAGATGGAGAAACTCCTGATCCTCGAAACAATTAAAAACTAAATCAAATGTGTGGAATTGTAGGATATATAGGCAACAAACTTGCTTATCCCATTATTATACAAGGTCTTCAAAGACTTGAATACCGTGGTTACGACTCAGCAGGTATGGCATTATTTAATGATACCTTATCTGTGTTCAAATGCAAAGGAAGGGTTGCAGATCTGGAAAAGCACATGATTTTCAACGACACTTCAGGAACAGTCGGAATAGGGCACACCCGCTGGGCAACACATGGCGAACCAAACAATCAAAATGCCCATCCACATACTTCCATGAATGGAAATTTCGTTCTGGTACATAATGGAATAATAGAAAATTATGCGGAACTGAAAAACAACCTTAAAAAAAATGGATTCATCTTTCAGTCAGACACTGATACAGAGGTACTTGTCAACCTGATCGAATATTTTTATGAACAGGGTGAAGAGGTGACTGGTGAAATTGCAGTTCGTCTTGCACTCTCAAAAGTAGTGGGAGCCTTTGGAATTGTGGTGATCTGTAGAAACGAGAAAGACCAATTGATCGTATCCCGTAAAGGTAGCCCTTTAGTTATAGGAATAGGGCATGGTGAATATTTCATAGCGTCCGATGCCACTCCCATTATCAATTATACCAACAGTGTAATCTACCTTAATGATCACGACGTCGCGATAATAACCAGGGATAGCCTGACCTTAAAAACGATTGAAAACGCTCCGGTCCCCTTTAAAATTACAAGGGTGGAAATGAGTATTGGAGATTTGGAAAAGGGAGACTTTGAACATTTTATGCTTAAGGAAATCTTTGAACAGCCCAAAACAATTGAAGACACTTTTCGTGGACGTATAACGCCGGATCATAAAGAAATAGTATTGGGAGGTTTATTTGATATATTTCCTAAAATACTACACGCCAAACGAATAATAATTATTGGGTGTGGTACTTCCTGGCATGCAGCCTTGGTTGGAGAGTATCTGATCGAGGAATATGCCAGAATACCTGTTGAAGTGGAATATGCATCCGAATTCAGATACCGGAACCCAATTCTAACGAAGGATGATGTGGTTATTGCAATCAGTCAGAGTGGTGAAACAGCCGATACATTAGCTGCACTTCGAATGGCAAAAGAAAAAGGAGTCACCATTTTGGGTATTTGTAATGTCGTAGGTTCAAGTATTGCGAGGGAGACTGATGCTGGAGTTTATACACATGCAGGGGTAGAAATTGGAGTAGCTTCCACTAAGGCTTTTACTGCTCAGGTCACTGTTCTTACCCTTTTGGCACTAAAGCTTGCTAAAGTGAAAGGACAAATCTCTAATGAAATATTTTCGGATTTGGTTAAGGAACTAACGGAAATCCCGGAAAAAATAAATTCAATTCTTGTTAAACACCCCCACATCAAAAGTATTGCTGCAAAATATAAAGACGCAATCAATGCCTTATACCTTGGGAGAGGATGTCTTTTCCCTGTAGCACTGGAGGGCGCATTAAAATTAAAAGAAATTTCGTATATCCACGCTGAAGGATATGCTGCAGGTGAAATGAAACATGGCCCAATTGCCTTGGTAGATGATAATTTACCAGTAATTGTGGTAGCTGCCAAAGATAATTACTACGAGAAGATAGTCAGTAATATACAGGAAGTCAAGGCACGAAAAGGAAATATTATTGCAGTTGTCACTGAAGGTGATGATGGATTGAAAGAAATGGTGAACGATTTATTCGAAATCCCCAAATCACATCCGGCAGTAACCCCATTGCTGGCGATCATTCCTTTACAACTTTTCTCCTATTATATTGCTGTTTTAAGAGGATGTGACGTTGACCAACCAAGAAACCTTGCAAAATCAGTAACTGTTGAATAGAAAACTCATATTGATTACATCCTTAGTATCATTTTGATATTGACAGGAAGAGATTTATAAAGTATCGTTGCATCCGACTTTGGCAATGTTATACTAATCTGTGGCATTGATGGCTGACGGTTAAATTTCGTCAGGGACTGCACAGTCCTTCTGATTTCGGTCAATTGATATTTCCAGCGAAGGGCAGATATTATTTTTTGTCCTTTTTCTTCTGGTTTTTCGCTCTGTTGAATCACCAACCGAAGGTTACGGTCGAAATCCATTACAATGTAAACATCCCCAAGTTCAGGCATTTTAGGTTCTGCTGCGACTTTATTTGCTTCAATGGTATCTTTTGGGGCAATCTTTTCAATGAACGATATTTTGGGAATAGTTGCGTCAATATGCTTAACATTGAAGGGTTCGGCCATCCAATTCAGCAGAATGTCATTATGGAATGTTTTAATTGAATTGCTAATTTCAGATTTGACAATCTTGCACTCATGCAAAACAATGCCTTTCATCTCGATTATTGCAGAATTGTGTGCCAAATCAAGTACAAGATACATCGAATCTTCACTTGCAAGTTCAAGACGGGATTGCAACCAATTTTCCTTTTCCCTGATATCGAAAAGATCCTTTAGCCCATCACGGCTGCTCTTTTCAACCAAAGAATCAGAAACTGGTTCTTTTTTTTGATTAGAATAATCTATTTTACCTTTTCCAGATTTATCCTTTGGAACAGGCTTATTTATAATAGCTTGAGGAAAAACGTTTTTAGTCATAACCGGCATCACGACCGCAACAACAAGAATGTAAATAACAACAATACTTAAAATGCTTGTTATCAACCAAAAAGTTAATTTATTTTTCATAAAGCAGTCATTAATAAATAAATACTTTGGATCCTTTACTCAACGTATTGTAGATAAGTTCAAGATCCTTATCACCCAGACGAACACATCCGTGTGTTAGAGGAAGACCCAAAAAACGTTGATATAATGTACCATGAAGCATATAACCATCACCTATTTCAAGTGCATAATCGCCCAGAGTATTGTAATCAATTCGTTCTGCAGATCGTGCTGAAGGTACTGGTAGTCCTTCCTCAATAAATGCCCAATCAGGTTTAACCCACGGACGAGATTGTTGTTTATTCTTAACTGTAAACATACCTTTAGGGGTTTTAAACACAATTCGTTTCGCTCCAGCAATCAATAATTCATTTTTACCGGTTGAACAAACTCCTGTCTTGATGGTATCCCCACTAACATCCCGCAGCGAAAACCTGTTTTCAGTTGTATTAACAACAATATATGGCTTAATGGGTTTGAGTTTATCAAGTTTCTCTTCTATTGATACAATGCTTTGCCTTAATTTCCGCTCACTGGAGTTTGAACTATTAACCAAATTCTTGTTTTCGTTCCCTGAGCCAGAAAAAAAAGACTTAACTTTAAATACATTATTCTGAAATTCAGGAGTGTAAACAATCAATCCTAAAATCAGACTTAACAGGAATAGAGGAATAATCCAAACAAACAGATTTAGCAACGGCCTTTGCTTTTTTTCTTCGTTTTCCATTATTTTAATCTTTAGTTTAGTAATTCAGCAAGTGTTATTCTTGAACCAATAATTGTTACCGGTGTACCAACAGGAACCAGGCTAAAAAGCTCATCCATTTCACCATTGGTAAGTGCTACGCAACCACTGGTCCAATCATCACCCTTACCACCCTCACCATGGATTTCAATTAACCCACCGATACGGGTATTCCTGGAAATGGTTCCCTGACGTTTTTTCAAATTAAATACTGCCTGATCTTCGTCATTTGGATAATTTATTAACAAAGCTTTATAATATCTTGAGTTGCCAGTTGATTTCTTTTTAATCACTTTATACATTCCCTCCGGTGTCGCTTTGTCACCAGCAAAATATTTATCTCCAATCCAATTACGACCCAATTCCACATCAAATTCTTTGCTTAATTTGCCATTGTAGTAAAGGTAAGCTTTATGCTTTATTTTTTCGACAATAATTGCATGGTTTTTATTAAGTGCTGATTGTTTCACAGTTGAATTGAACCAGTCCTGCCATTTTGAAAAATTTCCAAAGTAATCCTTCAACAATAAATTGACTTCTTTATCTGCAACGCTAATCTTGGCTTTCCCATCATTCAACCGTTTGGTAGCTAACATTATATCTCCTTTACCAAAAGCATTCAGGCCTTGTTCCAACGAAAGTTTACCAAACTCGTAGTTTTTTCTCACATTTACTTTAAGCGGAAGGTGAATAAACACATCATGGTAATTATCAAGTTTGGATTTCAATAATTCGACCTCTTTGAGATAATTCATCTTCAATGAGTTCATATTTGCACCACCCGAAACGTTTGCTTCCTGAGCTTTTATGATAGCACTGAGAATCAATGCCTTTACTTTAGTAAAATCTCGCAAAAAGAAAACATTCTCATTCTGAATTTTCCATTCAAGGAGTGCCGCCTGATATTTTTTCTCCGCTGCCTGATAATATTCAGGAGCGTAAACATCTGCATTGGCTCTTTTGGCTTTTCCAAGAAGTCCCTGACAAGTGGTGAAATCAGCCATTGGGGGCTTATCCATTGCCAAAATCAGAACAGCATATACCATTACGGTTATAGAGACCAATATCCCAAACAGAATAAACAACCTTTTTTTCCAACCCAATTTCATGCGGTACTAATTTTGTTAAAATAACCTCAAAAAGAACCCCCGGAAAAGCTTCCGGGGGTCAGAGTTTTTTTAGTCTCAAAAGAATTACTTCTTTGCTTTTTTTCCGCCTTTAACTTTAGCGATAACATCTGTCAATTCAGTGTTGATAGCTTTTGCTTTTTCAACTGCTGGTTTGATTTTTCCAGAAAGTGTTAAGATGTCTTCGTTGTTAGCAAGACCTGCTGTAACTTCAGTATTAACAGTTTCAACAACTGCGATTTCCTGGCCAATTGCCTCAAGAGCAGCTTTGCCTTCTTTCCCTTTAGGGGCTTTTGCCAACAATGCTTTGTTGTCAGTAATAAGAGTAGTAAGATCAGTAACGGCCTGAGTTACTTCAGCTTTTAAAGCAGCTTTCTTTGCAGTTGTTTCTTCAACAGCTTTAGTAGAAAGAGTAGCTACAGAAGCAAGAGTTGTTTTTGCTGCATCATAATTTCTGAATAATGCAAATTTTGAATCCTGCTCAGCAACAGCAGCTTCAGCTGATTTCAACGCTTCAGAAGCAGCATTAAAAGACTCAGGTACATAACGATCAGCACCAGCAGTTTTTGCAGCTTCAATTGATGCTTTTGCAGCTTCGATTTCAGCTACAGGAGCTTTGGCACAACTTGCCAATGTTACAACTAAAAAACTAAAAGCAACGAGTTTTAATAATCCCTTTTTCATAATTTCCAAGATAAATTTAAAATGTAATAAATGTTTTCAATTTATAAAATACACTGTTTAGACGAAAACAGGGGTTAAGGTCACAATATTTTAATTTTTTTTTTTAATTTTGACGGATCAAATATGATATGATCTTAATTTTTAAAGTCTTAGCGAAATAAACGATGTCAAAAAAAAATTCTGTAAAGGATTATTCAGATAAAGAAATCATCAGACTTATTAAACAAGAGCACAATACAAACCTTTTTGAAGTGCTCTACAAGCGCTATTCTGATAAGGTTTACGACAAATGTTACTCTTTACTTAAAGATAAAACACTTGCCCAGGAATTCGTACAGGATATATTTTGCAAAGTCTTTGAACGATTGGCCGATTTTAGAGGTGAAGCCAACTTCTCAACCTGGCTTTATGCGATCACCTATAATAATTGTATAGAGTACCTGCGGACAAAGAAGAAAATGAATTATCCCGACTGGAATAGTTCACACGAACTTCCCGATGTTATTGATGAATTGAATGAGAAGGAGATCAACAGCGAACGGCTAATGAAAATTCTTGAGTTTATACATCCGGAAGAAAAAGCACTCCTTACCATGCATTATATAGATAATGTGCCTATCGCATATATTCAAACAGCCCTAAAAATCAGCGAAAGTGCCACAAAAATGAGACTTAAAAGGGCCCGCGACAGGGTTGCCTTCCTTTATAAAGAACACTATAATCATGGATAGTTCCCCTTTGATATGTGACTTTTACGAAATTTTCCGTCTCAAACAGAAAACTATTCCATGAAAGATTTTATCCTTAAATATCTATTTCGGATTAATCCCAATACCCCCAGTCAACCATTGCTGAAATCATTTAACCAATTATTTCCGGAAGCAACAAATATTGAATGGTCAAAAGAGAAGGATTACTATTTTGAAGTTATTTTCAGAATTAATGGGATTGAACAAATCGCATTGTTCGAAAAATCGGGGAAATGGCTCAGAACAGAGACTAACTATAAAATAGAAATGCTGAACCACACCATTCGCGAAAAACTGGAAACATTCGGGCAAATCATGAGTTCTATTTTTATCGAAAAGTCGGAAAACGCACCCAGTTATGAATTTATTATCCGGGACCATTTTCAGGTTCGACACATCTTTATAACTGATGGCGACGGTAATGTGACTGAAAGACGAAATTTCGACGAAGGGGAATTATTATAAATAAATTTTTATTCTTCCTGTTTTTTGTGACTTGCTAAAATTAATTCCTGATAATCACATACTCCCTTTATTACGCCATATTATCTTGCCTGTTATCCGACAATGGGCAGACTAAAAATACCTGATTGCCAACATTATTACCAAATTAAAGAGTTTAAGAACCTCTATTCTCAAACTTCGTGATCACTCTAAGCCCGGGAAAAACATCAAAACTAACAATTCAAAATGGATACCCCAAAATCATACTGCGAAGCTGTTGGAAGAATGGAAAAGGATAACTTAAACCGCATTTATCACGACACCGCATACGGATTTCCAATAAATGACGATAACGAACTCTTTGAAAGATTGGTACTGGAAATAAACCAGGCGGGTTTAAGTTGGTCAACGATATTAAATAAACAACAAAACTTCAAAATAGCCTACGACCATTTTGATATCACACAAGTAGCAGCTTACGGCAATACCGATATTGAAAGACTCATGAGTAATGCCGGTATTATTCGAAATCGGTTAAAAATTAATG
>JBAXWR010000260.1:0-10688 GCA_037128295.1 Mariniphaga sp. | reverse complement strand
TTGAGGTCGATGGCGGATTCGAACCGCCGTACGCGGTTTTGCAGACCGCTGCCTAGCCACTCGGCCAACCGACCGTAAATGTGGCTGCAAAGATAATTAAAAATCTGTTTCTCATACAAGCACTTGAAAAATTTGATCGGAATCACGCTTGAAGGCCATTCATCCGGCTTGATCTATATCCTATTTCAACCTTATTTCAACTGTATTTCAATTCTATTTCAACTGTTTTTCTATCTATTTCAATACATTACGTTTCAGTAAAAAAATCCCAATCCTCACCTCTCCAACGTTACACTCACCCGATCAATTTGACCTCCCATAGGTGGGTTGAGTTTCGAAATTTTTATTTTGGCGTGCGTGAGTTCTCCAAATTTTCCGTATAATCGGTCAAGGATGCGCCCGGCAACATGCTCCAATAAGCGCGATTTTATATTCATTTCTTCGCTAACCACTTCATAAACAATTTGATAGTTTAGGGCATCTTCCAAATTGTCGCTTTCGGCTGCTTTTTCGCAATCGGTTCCTAAAGTGAGGTTTACAATAAACCGGTTGCCCACCACCTGTTCAACAGCATAATGGCCGTGATAGGCAAAAAACTCCATCCCTTCAATTTCGATCACTCCCATCCTGAATCGTATTTTAGTACGTCAAAATTAATGTATTTTTGACTCTTAATTAACGTTTGAATTATTAGTTTAATTAATTCAACCCTATTACTTTTACAAAAAGTTTCCGTAAGGAAGAAAAACAGATCATTATGGCAGAGATAGACAATAAAACAGTTGAACAGGAGGAGATAATTCCAAAGAATTTTATACAACAACAAATCGTTGACGACCTCGCCGAAGGGAAAAATGGCGGCAGGGTTCACACGAGGTTTCCACCGGAACCCAATGGTTATCTGCATATTGGACACGCAAAGTCGATCTGTCTCAATTTTGGTACGGCAAAAAAATTTGGTGGACTGACTAACCTCAGGTTCGATGATACCAATCCCGCCAAGGAAGATACCGAATATGTCGATTCGATCATGGAAGATGTCCGCTGGCTCGGTTTCGACTGGGACGACAGGCTCTATTATGCCTCCGATTATTTCGACAAGTTGTATGATTTCGCAGTATCGTTGATCAAAAAGGGTAAGGCATATGTCGATTTTCAAAGCCCTGAACTGATCAGCGAACAAAAAGGGACACCCACACGGCCTGGGATGGATAGTCCTTACCGGAATACAACACCGGAAGAGAACCTGGAGCTGTTCACCAAAATGAAGGAAGGTTTTTACAACGATGGCGATTGCGTTTTAAGGGCAAAAGTCGATATGTTGTCCCCAAATATGCACATGCGCGATCCGCTCATGTACAGGATTATCAAACAGCCACATCACCGTACGGAGGATAAATGGTGCATCTATCCAATGTACGATTATGCCCATGGTCAGTGCGATTACTGGGAAGGGATCACGCACTCGATATGTACTCTTGAGTTTGAGGTTCACCGTCCGCTTTACGATTGGTTTGTAGATCAGTTGAAAGACTCTGATTATCGTCCAAGACAGATCGAATTTTCGAGGCTGAACCTGAGTTATACAGTGATGAGCAAACGTAAACTGTTACAGCTTGTGAAAGAAGGATTTGTAAATGGCTGGGACGATCCGAGAATGCCGACGATCTGTGGCCTTCGCCGTCGCGGCTATACCCCCGAATCGATGCGAAATTTTTCCGACATGGTCGGAATCACAAAAGTGGATGGCGTTACCGACGTCGCCAAGCTTGAATTTTGTATCCGCGAGGACCTGAACAAAAGGGCACAACGCGTGATGGGTGTAATCGACCCGTTGAAAATTGTGATCACCAATTACCCTGAGGGACAGGTAGAGGAGATAGAAGCAGTCAACAATCCTGAAGATGAGAGCATGGGAAAACGCAAAGTCCCTTTCTATCGCGAATTATATATTGAACGTGAGGATTTTATGGAAAACCCTCCCAACAAATTCTATCGCCTTTCACCTGGCCGCGAAGTCCGGTTGAGGTATTCGTATTTCATCAAATGTACCGAAGCGATAAAAAACGAGGCAGGCGAAATTACAGAACTCCATTGTACCTACGACCCTGAAACAAAGGGTGGCAATGCACCGGATAACCGTAAAGTGAAGGCGACGCTCCATTGGGTGGCTGCTGCACAGGCAGTTAAAGCTGAGGTAAGACTTTATGATCGCTTATTTACCGATGCCGATCCGTTGGGTAACAAGGAAAAAGACTTTCTCGAATTGCTCAACAACGAATCGTTGAAAGTGTTGACTGAATGTTATATCGAACCCTTCGTGAAAACAGCCAAACCTTTGGATAGTTTTCAGTTTGAACGACTTGGTTATTTCAATATAGATCCTGATACAACTTCCGACCACATTGTTTTTAACAGGACGGTTTCGTTAAAGGACGGATTTAAGAAGTAAGGATGCTGCTTCATCATCTAAAAAATGATGTGATCGAAGCAGGCTGTGACGAGGCCGGCAGGGGATGCCTTGCCGGCCCCGTTTTTGCTGCGGCAGTGATCCTTCCACCTGATTTTTGTTCCGATGAGCTCAACGATTCCAAACAACTGACCGAAAAACAACGTTATCTTTTGCGCCACATAATTGAAAAAGAGGCAATATCATGGGCTATAGGTATTTACGATAATCTCGAAATTGATGAGGTCAATATCCTCAATGCCTCTATCTTCTCTATGCACAGGGCCCTGAACCAGCTTTCCGTTACCCCCCAACACATCATTGTAGACGGAAATCGTTTTAAACCGTTCAAGGACATTCCTTATACAACCGTGATACAGGGTGATGGTAAATACCTGTCGATGGCGGCAGCCTCTGTTCTTGCCAAAACTTACCGCGACGATTTTATGATCGCGCTTCACGAAAAGCATCCTGAATATGGGTGGAACCGGAACAAAGGATATCCTACAGCCTTTCATCGTGAATCACTTAAAAAGTTTGGGATTACTCCCTACCACAGGAAGAGTTTCAGGCTTTTCGAAACCCAACTTGAAATTGAATTTTAGTTGATGACCGCACTTCCCCGTACTCCTAAATGTTAGGTGTTGCACGACAAACTTTATTGGATTTTTCTTTTTTTTCCTTCTCAAGGTCCATCCCACATTTTTTTGTTTGCTCCTGCTTTTCGAAAAAAAATGACGTCCAAAAAATCCTTTTCGACGTAAAAAACACGCCATGTAAAATAATTATCCATTTTTCGGAAGTGAAGCATCCTTCCATAAAACTGTGATCATATTTGCATAATAACTTGTATAATAGGTTATTAAAGCAAATATTAGAACGATTTGAACTCTCTTACCTTATTTGACCTGATCGGAATATTTTTACAGCCTGCAAAACTCGAAATTTATATTTCACAGTAATTCAATATATTATCATTATTTTTTCGAATTAAATAATCGAAATTAAAATTAATTTACGTTTGTAAATAAATAATTTACTAAATGCTTGCAATCGTAAAATTTCTATAATATATTTACATCGTACAAAAGATAAAAAAACAGACACAATGAAAACTTTAGCAACAATGATGATCGTAGCACTTCTTACCCTCACCACTACGGTGTTTGGTCAGACAGTTGCCATCGGTCATGCAACCGCCGAAGTAATCGAGTCTGTAAGTGCTTCCGCTTCTACAATCTCTTCTTTTGAACTTTCAAAAGATGCTGAGAACGTAAAACTAGGTGCCATCACCGTATTTTCTGGAAAAGACGTTACCTGCAATGTTGTTTTAAAATCAGCCAATCTTTCAGATGCATCAGGTAACGCTTTTACGATCGAGCCAACAGTAAACAACAATACCGCAGTTGCAATGGCAAACGGAGCACAGACCATCCAACTGAACGGGACAACAAATATGAACAGCAACCAGGCTTCAGGCCAGTATGCAGGTTCTTACACAGTTGTATTTGCTTACAATTGATTTTTGAAAATTGTTTTTTGAAAAAGGGGTGCAGTTAATGCTCCCCTTTTTTATTGGAAAGTCGGAAGCAACCAAAAACGGAAACGTCCTATCTTAATAAACACACGATCCCTTTAAAAAAAATTGATGAAGACTTTTACCCATTTGCTTTTGCTCGTCTGTATTATTGGATGCTTACCTTCCTATGGACAGGAAGAAAAACCAACTACCCACAAAGATCAGATCGGGATTACCTATTCGGGTTTCGGGAGCAATGATGTTTTTCGGAAAGAAGAATTGATTGGTGGTCCGGGTTATTTGGGCGACCGGTTCTATAATCTTGGGATCAGTTATTTGTATGCATTGAGCCGTACCTTCGATCTTGAAACAGGAATTGAATATGCCGACCATAAAATTACCATTACTCCGGGAGTCTCACTGGAGCATTATCCGTCCTACGGTGCCGGGTTCTCATTGATTACCATTCCTATAGGAGTAAGGGTGAATTTCCTCAGGTACTTTTTCGTGAATGGAGGATTAATTTTTGATGCCGATGCTAGTCAGTCTATGCCGATTAACAATCAGACCGGATTGGGATTCAATCTTGGACTTGGGTTTAAATACAATTTTAAGTGTGGGTTTACTGCTTTTGTGAATCCTTACACTAAATATCATTCCCTTGTCTCATTCTCGTCTGACAAATATCCGCAACATTTGTTGGAGTCGGGTATCCGGTTGGGAGTGATGTACAGGTTGAAGTAAACAAATCACATTTGAAGGACTCCCCCTTTTCCAAAAGGGGGGCAGGGGGGATTTCGTTGCAATTATCTTATATATAGTACTTTATCCGCATCTGTTACTTTATACGCTTCAATTTACCTAAATAAAAAATTCATCAATGTACCTCTGAAATTTTTCCTTGTATTGGTCGCTTACAGGAATCAACACCTTATCGTCGAATAAAATCCGGTTCCGCTCGATGACCGTGATTTTTTTCAGGTTGACAATAAAAGAGCGGTGGACCCTCATAAAACGATCAGCAGGCAACTGATCTTCAATGGCTTTCATGCTGACCATAGTCATGACCGGTTTACGGTTGACCAGGTTGATTTTGATGTATTCATGCTGACTTTCGATGTAGGTGATGTCATCCAGATCAATGCGGACCAGCTTATATTCCGATTTTACAAAAAGATGATCTGATGTAGCTTTGATATTTTCAACGGGAGTTGCCGATTTTAAATCGATCAGGTTTTTCACTTTGGTCGCTGCTTTCAGAAAACTTGTATAGTCGACCGGTTTTAGAAGGTAATCAACGGCATCGACTTTGAAACCCTCCACCGCATATTCGCTATAAGCAGTCGTGAAGACAACATAGGGCTTGTTGATCAATGATTTAACAAATTCCATCCCATTCAATTCGGGCATGTTGATATCCACAAACAGTAGCTGTACCTCCAATTGATTCAGCAGGTCAATGGCCTCAAAGGCATTCCTGCACTCCCCGACCAATTCTAAAAACGGTGTCTTCTGAATATAGGAGGCGATCTTTTTGACAGCCAGTGGTTCGTCATCTATGGCTAAGCATTTAATTATCATGATAATGGAATTAAAAGATTGACTTCAAATTCCCTGTCTCTGTCTGAGATATCAAGTTGATAAGCATTACCATAAAGAAGGTTCAGACTTTTAAGGATATTTTCAAGTCCCAGACCTGAATATTCCTCATCTTTGGAAGCAGTTACCGGGTGTTTACTGTTTTTGACTTTACAATTTAAGGTCGCATTATTCAATTGTAAATCAAAATAAACATACGATTGATGCGGATAGCGCACCCCATGTTTAAAGGCATTTTCCAGAAAAGAGATAAAAAGCATTGGCGGTATCTCCAGCTCAGGCAACTGCTCAGGAAAAGAAAGTCTGATCTCTACTTCATCAGAGTACCTCAACTGCATCAAAGCAATAAAACTTCTGATAAATTCCACCTCTTTTTTAAGGGAAATTGTGCCACGCACTGAATCATAGAGGAAATAACGCATAAGTGTGGACAATCTTTCGATGGCATTCTGTGCCTTCCCCTGATCTATTTCGACCAGGGTATGAATATTGTTGAGCGTATTCATAAAAAAATGGGGACTGACCTGATGCCTCAACAATGCAAGGCTGGTTTTAAGATGTTCCTTTTCTGCATCCTTCCGCAGTTTTTGTTCGCTCAGCCATTTATACTCCAGTTCAAGGGCTGTGCTGCTTCCGATGATCAATAATGCGGTAATTAAATTGTTAAGAACAGATCCTAGAACCGGAATAAACCCCATAGGCCTATCCGGTTGAAAACCCAGTGGTTGAATGTCCATCCCCGGATGTGAAGGTGGCATCATGGGGGGATGAAGTATTGCATTGACCACTGCACCCACAACAATTATAACAATCACGATCACTGCATATTGCGATCGCTTTCCGTTGAGAAGTAATTTTGGTAAAAGAACCAATAAATTAACCAGAAAGAGCAGGAAGAGAAAGCCAAGATTTGTCCAATCCCCGATCATTCTGTTCCAGCTGTTCGGGCCAATATCTTGTATGTATCTCAAATACGGTGATATGAGTACAAGTACCCAGATGATGGCATACAGCAGGAGAAACACTTTTCTTGTTTTAAACATAGCTTTAATCGGCGTTTTGATAAGCATTAAAGTAAGGCGAGCTATACACTAATTTGAAATTTTCCGGAAGTGGTGGACCCATTGGGGGTTCATTCGGTTGTCCCGATCGAGCTCCTGTTGGAGGTTCCATGGATGGTCCCATAGGTGGATGTTCCCCTTTTTTAAACCGTTGTCCGGGCATTGGTCTGTTCCCTGGTCTATTCCCTGGTCCCCGTCTCCCAACTTCATTTTTCTGACGCAAAATAGTAATATTCCTGTATTTATCCGAATTTATTTTGTTCATGGCCCTCTCCTGCCCAACCTTTACATTTAGTGCCCATGCCGTCCAGAATTCAAGACCATGTTCCGCTATGATAATTGTATTTTCTTTATCATCAGGAAGGTGCTTTTTCAGATTTTGCAAATCCTGATAAGCCACTTCGTCAATGCAGGGTTGTTTGCCTTCAGAAATGGTGGTAAATATTGAGAATGAAGTAATTAGTATAAGTAGGATTGAAAAGGGAACAGCAAATTTTTGATTCATCCTGATCAAATACAAAATCAACAAACTCTGAGGGACAAAGAGTAAAACATTAAACCGGTTAAAGTATTCACTGTCATAAACCGGTAATGCAAATACAACCAGTACGAAAGATAATATAAAGACCAGATATTCAGTCACTTTGTTATTACCACTGTATTTTAGGTATTGAAAAAACCCTGATGCAGCAAGGGAAAGGGAGATGATGACATTCAGGAGAAGATGCATCGGCAACGGTCCCTGAAAAAGCACAGGGTTCTCAAAAATCACATTCCAGAATGTCAGCAACCGGTAAGCCCTGTTAGAATCAAACATCAGGATCATCGCAAAGCCAAGGAAAAGGACAATGATTGAAGGGAGAATCGCTTTCTTTCGGTAAACAACAAACAGGGACAGGATCAGGAAAACGAGACAAAAGACAAAAACCCCAAAGTGGATCAGTGCAATCAATACAAGTGAAAGAACCGCTGCGATTAAACTCCGCTTCTCAGGTGTGATTAAATAGTTTTCAAAAAACCAGACAAACAGGAACACAAAAGGGATGGCAAACGCATTTTTTTGCAGGTCACCAAGTATGATCAAAGGGGTTGCAGAGGAGACAGCAAATAATACTATGGCACTTTTTGCGAACAGTGGTATTTTTCGTTCACTCTTTGTTAAAATCCGGAATAAAGGAAAAGCGAGCATCGGAAGTGCCAGGCTATCAACGATCTTGATTACTGTAATGATCATTCCATCGTTGATGGTAAACCCTAAGAATGAAATGCTTTTTATCAGTAAGGCGCAAAAGTAAAAATAGAGAGGAAAATCAGGATAAACGGGAAAACCGGTGTTTAAGATATTTCTGACCTGTAATGGATAATATCCTCCATCCATGCCTGAAATCAACTCGTGCGAAAAGCTGAAGTATAACCTTAAACTGATCGCTGCCAGGGTTATAAATATTATTGACAGGACTTCTGCCGAAAATTTTTCAGGTTTCCATCTTTCGGAACTTCCGGTTCCTTCCTGATGAATTGATTGATTATTAGATAGTTGCATAACAATTTGTTTATTAAATTTCTTTGAGTAGTTCAGTGATTGGCAGAAAAAAGAAGCCATTTAAAATTGCAATTTATAAATAAAGTTCGGAAAAAAACCAAGTTGGTATGTTGTATTGACCGACCTGCTCCTGTCGTCGTAGTTTTGCGAGAAAAGGTTCTTGTGATTGGTTACATTTTGCAGATCCAATGAAAACGAATGTGACAATTTTTTCTTCGCACTATTTAAGGTGTAGCCCACTTTTAAGTCCAACCTAAAATAATTGGGATAGAAAGAAGAATAGGCATCAGTTGACAATTGCTCACGTCCTGTTAAATTTGAGGATGTTAAATCAATTGGGGTATAAGCTCTTCCTCCGGCATAGGTGTATTTCAGGTCTGTAGAAACCCTGTTCCGTTTTTCGCTTCCGACTTTCCATTCTTTCCCACCCAGAATATTGAAAACATATTTTCCATTAAAAGCCGTATTTCGTTCAATCCCATCGCTTCCCTTGTATTTTGAGCTGTATACAGATGAGGTAAACAAGCCATAATATCCTTTGCTGAAAAATTTCTCGATGGTCAATTCTGCGCCATAGTTTTTACCAGTACCGCTGTTGGTCAGGTTGTCTTCGAGATCGGTTTTAAAGCTCGCCCCGGTATTGAGCATCGAGTAACTGCTTGAGAATGTGTTAACCGGAACATTGTAAAGGGATTGATAATACACCTCGGTTTTTACACGCCAGTCTTTGAAGGGTTGCAGGTCGTATCCCAAAACAAAATGATGGCTTTTTGTAAAATCCAGGCCTTTGTTGTTATAGCTGTAGGAACCATCTGTATTTTGGGTCTGAAGAAAGTAAACATTGATCGGTTGCATTTGGGAATGAAGCCCATAGCCAAAATTCAGTGAACTCTTTCCATTGATTTCGTATTTCAGTCCCAAACGTGGCTCAATTGACAATGAATTGTTTAAGAAAAAGAGTTGCGAATGTAACCCTGCATTCAGTGTCAGTTTATCGTTAAAACTATATTTGACATGTGCATAAGCTTGTGCCAGATTGGTGTAGCTGTTGTAATCCCAAACCTGCTTCCAATCCGATTGAATATCCCTTTTTTCGCGGTAGTAAAGGTTCAGTCCAATCAACTCGTCCTGAACACCTATTTTCAGAAATAGTTTGGAATTAATTTTTGAATTAAAACTTGTCGAGAAATTATAACCTGTTTTGGCTACGTTATTTTCCTGTTCCGTGAAAGATGTATTTGTCAACCTGTCAAAACCAGAATTGGTCTGGTCTGTTATTGAATAGTTGATCCCAATGTTGGAACTAAAGTATGATCTATTGTTCAGTTGCTTGAAGTGCTTTAACCCGACAATCCCAATCTGACTGCTCAAATCATGACCGCTTCCGCCTCCATACATTGAACTTGTACTTCCACCTTCAATTTTGATACTGCTTGTTGCCAGAATCCCAAACAATGTAAACCTGCCGAATTTTGTATTTCCACTGTTCACGTTAAACGATAAATCCTGGTAGGAAGGCAAGGCGGTGGTCCCGATATCGACACCCATCGCCTGGGCAACGCCTGCAAGGGCATAGCGGTAACCCACCAGATAGGATGAACCTTTTTCCTTGTTGATCGGCCCTTCAGTCGTCGCTTCAAGTCCGGTAATTACACCTGCCTGCAAGGTCGTCTCCCGCTTTTGTGAATTTCCATTTCGGAAACCGAGATCAAAAACACCGGCAGTTGCATTGCCATATTCTGCCGGGAAAGCAGATGTTAAGAAATCGGAACTCTTCAACAAATTGGTATTCAAGGCACTGACTGCACCTCCTGTAGTTCCCACCGATGCGAAATGGTTGGGATTTGTAACGTTCATCCCATTGATGCGCCACAAGACACCTACCGGAGAATTGCCACGAACCACAATGTCATTTCTGGAATCATCGGGAGCGCTTACACCCGCAAAGTTTGCTGCTAAACGGGCAGGATCGCTCCGCCCACCAGCATAGCGGTTCACCTCTTCGGTCGAAAATGTTCTTGCACTGATCGGTGCTAAGTTATTGATCGATTTGGCCTTGCTGTTACCGGTTACCACGACCTCATTGATGTTTGTAACATTCTCTTCCATTGTTATATCGAGAATTGTCTCCTTTCCTGAGGTTACCACGACATTGGGCACAACTACATCCTTGTAACCGAGGAAGGAGATTTTCAGTTCGTACCTTTCGGGTGACAAACCGGTCAGTACGAAATTTCCCTTCTCATTGGTCACGGTTCCTTTGTTATCCTGACTATTTACGATTTGAATTGCTGCTCCAGGCAGGGTCGTCTGCGAAAGTTTATCAATAACCACTCCTCTTATGTTTTGCTTGTTGTTTTGAGCAAATGAGAGTTGGGTTAAAAACAGGACAATTATAAAAGTATATTTTTTCATGTTTGTTTATTATTGAATATTTCTTACCAACCGCACATAATTTAAAACCCGTTCCTCACCTTCACCTGTTCCTACTATCTTCTTGTCGAAACGCACTGCACC
>JBAXWR010000026.1:0-44066 GCA_037128295.1 Mariniphaga sp. | reverse complement strand
CAACAATATTATGGCACTGCAAAAGCTAGAATTATTTAAGATAAAATGAGAATATTCGTTTGTGTTATTTGGTTGATGATTCTTTCTGCTTGCAACCGCAACGAAAAGCAGACAATTACGCATTTTGAGTCGATTGAAATAACTTATAATAATGGTTGGACAGGTGGATTGACTGTACATATTGACAGTTTGGGAATTATTCATAAATGTAGATATCATATTATTTCAAAAATTTACAGTTCAGCTTGTTTTGTTGACACACTCGATGCCGAGTTTATAGACACTTTGAATATCAAAATTGATCAGATCAAAACTGAAACGATTGATTCTATTTATGATGGACATTGCCAGGATTGCGGAGGATTTATCGTCAAAATTGAATATGACAACAAAACTGTACGCTCAACGATTATTGGTTCAAATAAATTTGATAATACAATTTCTAATCTTTCAAAATATGTTACAAAGATCAAAGTTGACAAAAACTTGATAGATTCATGTTTGATTTTTGAGACGACAAAATATTTGATTCCACCACCAATTGAATCATGGATTAAATTTAGACCAAAAGAAACTGAATAAATGGGAAACAGAAATACTGTTGCTAATAAATAGGACTTCATGTGGTCTGCAAGACCCAACATGAAGTCCTGGTTGCACTACATATGATAATGGACCCAGTAAATCCACTAAACGACCTACATTGCCAATAGTGATACATCCCTCTCGAAATCGTAAAAGGTTTTGCGCATAATATCGGCCAAAAAGAGTTTGTAGTTGATAAATGCATCCAACCGGGTGACATAAGCTGTATTGAGACGTTCGCGTTCCAGTGCCATCGCCTGACTGTCGATATCCCCGTTCGAATAACGCTGGCGCGAAATCTCGAAACTCTTCTCAGCAATGACAACCGTTTTTTCGAGCAACTGGAGCCGTCTTAGGTTGCTCTGTAACCTGTTGACCGTTGTCCTGACATCACGCTCTATACTGATTTTATCGCCCGATAACTGAATTAAGTTTTGGTTCAATGTCGCTTCTGCCGAGTGTACCCTTGCCCTGTTTTCGCCCCAGTCAATCAACGGGATACTGATGGTCAAACCGACCCCCAGGTTGCCCGGACGCCGCTGCAGGTCATTCCAGGTATTGCTCAGCGTTGTTTCAACAGGCAGGGACCTGGCATCCTGATTTACCCCTTTAAACTCATAATTGAACGATATGTCGCCATTGATCCTGCCTTCAGCCTTGCGCCGTTTAATGTCCATATTGTTCAACTCGATATTGATTTCATCCTCTTTTAGCTCAAGGCGGTTTTCAAGGGCCAGGCTTACTGCTTTTTCAGCATCCACATTCACGGTTTTGTAATCCAGGTCCGTTTTGATGACAATACTATCATTTAGCTCCATACCAAGCTCCTCTTTGAACAGGGTCACCTGTGACAGATAGTTGACATTGGCGATATCCTGGCTGTTCAATGCATCCCCCAGGTCAACCTCCATTTGCAGGGCCTCCACTTCGCGGATAAGCCCCGCTTTGTATTTGCTCTGGGCGATTTCATAGGCTTCCTTTTGCCGTTGCAGGGTGAGTTTGGCAATATTCAACCGCTCGTGGAAGGAAAGCAAAGTGAAAAATGACTGGCTAATATTGTAAACAAGGTCAAGTTCGGCCCTTTTCAACTGTTTGAACGAACGGTCATAATTCAATTTGGCCTGTTTATAACCCATCGAAATATTATTATAACCAAAAAAGGCTTCAATCGGCTGGTTCAACCCAATAATGGAGGTCAATTGAGAATTGCGTTTACCATAATAATAATCGGTAATGTTTTCCATCCCTGAACGAATAAACAGCGAACCGTCAGATGGCAATGGCTGGTTAATGGTCAGGTAACCACTCATAGAATTCTGGCTTACAGGATAAAAATGCAAGCCGAGGCTGTCTTCAAATTGCCTGACCGTCTTGGAATAGCGGGGTGCCACAAGGTCAAGGTTGACATGTGTTTTAAACTTGCTGGTGGCAGCTCTAAGGTCATATCCGACTCCCGCGAGGCTTTGCTTCAATTTCAGCATCGTCTTGCTCTTCTCTTTTGCCAGGGCAATACTCGATTCGAGGTCGAGGTTGAAAACGGGCTGTGAAAAAACAATGGAGTGAACAGCAACTAAAATTAAACAGGTGAATGTAAATTTTAAAATAGTCATCGGAATAGCTATTATTGATTTTTGAAATTGGGTTCTGTCAATTTATCACTGTGTATGACACCATCTTTGAGATAGATGATGCGGCGGCAATGTGCCGCGATATCGTTCTCGTGGGTGATCACAATGATGGTATGTCCTTCGGTGTTAAGTTTCCCGAAAATCGCCATAATCTCTTCGCCGCTTTGTGAATCGAGTGCCCCTGTGGGCTCATCGGCAAGAATAATACCTGGATTATTGACAAGGGCTCGTGCGATTGAAACACGCTGCCGTTGACCGCCCGACAATTCCGCCGGTTTATGGTGGATCCGGTCAATCAACCCAACCTTTTCAAGCGACCTCATAGCAATCTCTTTCCGCTTGCTTTTATCGACACCGGCATACATCAGCGGCAGTTCGACATTGTGCAGCGCACTCATTCTTGGCAACAGGTTGAAGGACTGGAAAACAAAACCGATATTTTTATTCCGGATAACGGAGAGTTCATTGTCATTTAACAAGGTAACATCAACCGAGTTGAGAAAATACTTCCCTTCGGAGGGGGTATCGAGACAACCCAGGATATTCATGAGCGTTGATTTGCCCGAACCTGAAGGCCCCATGATGGCCACATATTCATTGACCGGAATCTGTAAATTGATGCCACGAAGCGCCTGCACTTCTATCGATTCCATCTTATAATCCTTTTTCAGATTTTTGATATCTATTATCATAACGACTTTATTAGGAAAAAAATGATCAATACCGGATTGAATCTACGGGCTTTAGTTCTGCGGCCTTTTTGGCTGGCAGGTACCCAAATGTAATTCCGACCAGTGCCGAAAAACCAAATGCAATAAATATCGAATACAACGTCAGGCTGGTGTGCACCTCCGTAGCAAACGAAATGATAAACGAAAGCGATATCCCCAGCAGTACACCAATGATCCCTCCTGTAACGCTCATCACAACTGCTTCTGTAACAAACTGGTTCAATATATCAACCTGACGTGCCCCGATTGCCCTGCGGATACCTATTTCACTGGTCCGCTCCAGGACCGAAGCAAGCATGATATTCATGATGCCGATACCACCCACAATCAACGAAATGGCCGCAATCGAAGCCAGCAGGAGGTTATAAATCCGGGTTTCCTTCTCCTCTTGTTTCAACAGCTCCAGCGGTATGATGATACTGAAATCATTATTGTTAAAATGATGGCGGTTTAAAATGCTCCGGATAACAACTGCCGACTGGGCCAGCTTATCCGAATTCTCCAGTTTAACTGTCAATTGTTTGATCTCGCTAGCAAAACGGTTTTCCTTCGCAATACGTTTGGTGAAGGTTGTCAGCGGAATGTAGATATCGTTGTTCAGGTCACGGGCGGCCAGTTCACCCACTGTTTCTGTAAACAACGATTTGGTCTGCATGACACCGATCACTTCGAACCATTGGTCATCAAGCTTCACACTTTGCCCTACCGGATTTTCATATCCGAATAAATCATGTGCCACACTTGCCCCAAGAAAACAGACCTTTAGCTGACGATCATAGTGGTCTTTATTGATGAACATCCCATTTCCAATCTCATAATTAAGTATGTTGACAATCGATGGTGTAACTCCGATCACAGTGGATTTGGAAGATTTGTCACCGAATTTGGCATCAATTTTTTTCTCGGTCTGCGGAGCCACATCAAGTACCCCCGGAACAATCTCACTGATAACCCTGGCATCCGTGAGCGACAATCCCTGGGAGAACTTCATCCTTACCTGTTCCAGTTCTGTCTCGGTCAAGTCCTTATCCCTGATGATTATATTGCTGATCCCCATATCCTTGTACTTGGCGATGGCCTGAAGCTTGGCCCCCTCACCAATAGATACCATCGTAATCACCGATGCCGTACCAAAAATTATCCCGAGCATCGTGAGAAAAGAACGGAACTTATGGTCAATAATACTCAGCGCGGCAATTGTTAAGTTTTCATTGAATTGCATGATCAGTTGTTTAATTTGGTGAGTACTTTTTCGAAAGGAACAAGCTTCTGTCCTGGCTCCACATCCCCGGCGATGATCGTATGGTTGGTATTCGAAGGTCCGCTCTTGACTTCGACCTTGCGCGGGGAGCCGCTCCGTTCAAGAAAAACATAACTGTGCCCTTTCTCTTTTAAAAGACAGTTGTTCGGCACAAAAATCCCATTTTCTGCCTCGTACAAAATATATTCACAACTAACAGTCATGCCCGGTTTAAGGCGCAAATCCGATTCGGAGATTTCGACAACCACATTGAATACTTTCTCTTTTTCCCGTGTAAAACAAATTTTGCTTATCTCTTTGATGAACCCGTTGAATGCGACAGAAGGAAGCGCATCGAGCCGGACCAGAACCTTCAACCCCGGTTTTACTTTACTGAATTCTACTTCATTGATATAGGTTTTGACCTTCATGTGGTTGATATCAGGGATACTTGCGATCATCTGGCCCTGGTAAGGCGAATCGCCCAGCCTCCAGTTCTGTGGGTTTTCTGTGAAAATGTTCATCGAAACCTGAAAAATACCATCGGTCGGAGATTTGATCAGGAGCTGCTTCAAATTTTCCTTTGCACTTTGAAGGTCGTTTTTTCGCTGAAGAACTTTAATTTTCTGAATTTGCTGATCATGCTTTTCCAGAATGTAGGTCAGTTCCAGTTTACGCTTTGCCTTTTTCAGTTTGATCGTTGCCTGTTGAAATTTCAGTTCTTTAATTTTCTTTTTCGATTCGGTATCAAATTTGCTCCTGTCCAGTTCAAGCTTTTCAAGATCATATGCCGCCTGCTCATTTTTCACCTGGGATTTCAGCCCCTGAATATTCTCCTCGCTTTGCACCGTTTGCTTGTTGGCGGCTGCCAATTCATTTTCGAGCTTGTCTTCCCCTTCAAGGATGTACTTGACAATGGATGAGGGGTCGAGTTTGATGATTGAATCCCCTTTATGGACAATTTTACCATGTTCTGCCAACCCGATAATTTTAAACTGGTAGCCATATTGATAAGCAATCCGCGGCATCTTGATATTGGACGCATTGATCGCTTCCAATTCTCCGGCCTCGGTGACCGAATGCCTGAAGGCGCCCTTCATGACAGTAAATTCGGTGGATGCACCATTGCCACAGGCCATTGACAAAATGACAAGCAGCGTGTATATCAACACCCTGGTTCCCCCATTGAAATCCAGGTGATCGTTGCGAAATCGTATTTTTTTAGTCATAATGGTGGTTTATAAACTATTGACCATTTGATTTGGATTTGCTTTCCCCTTTGCCTTCTTCCTTATTGAGGTACGGATCGGTCAATGCAAGTTCCTCATTTTCTTCCAGTCCCTCCTTGACAACCACGAAATCAGTATTTACTGCGCCAATTTTGATGTCCTTTCGCTTAAAGCCGGACGATGTTTTTACATAAACAAATTCACTTCCCTGTTCCTTAAAAATAGCCTCGACAGGGACGTACATCACCCCCTTCAATTCACTGATCTTAATTTTACAACTCACGGTAAGACCCGGCAAAAGACTGACCGTCTTGTTATTGATCAATATCTGAACAGGAAATATTTTTATTTTTGATTTGGAGTCCTTATTCTGTGCGAGGTTGGCAATGGCAATCACTTTACCGGTAAAGATGGTATCGGAATAGGCGTCCGGCTTAATTTCAACATTAAGACCGGGAAGGATCTTCGTGATATCGACCTCATTTATTTTTACTTCTGCCATCATTTCACTCAAATCGGGAAGCTCGATCAGGGTGGTCCCCGAATAGGGTTGATCCCCGACCTGCCATTTCTGATTTGTCATCCAGTTGTCTTTCAGGATCGCTATACCAGGGCCCGGACTGATCACGAAAAGATCACTAAGATAACCATTGGCATCATCCAGCGTGGCTTTCAATTGTTTCATGCTTAAGGTCCGCTGAAAGAGGTCTTCCTTTTGGATCTTCTTTCGGTTTTCTATTTGTTCCTTTGCCCGTTCGAGTGCTATATTGGCCGTTTCAAGTTTTAGATTGATCTCCTTTTTGGTCACTTCCGACTCATAACTGGCCTGTTCAAAGTTGATTTTTGAGATTTTCTGAGAAATCTGGGTTATTTCAAGGTCAGATTCAAGGTCTTCAATTTCCGATTCCTGCGTTGCCTTGAGTTTTTCATATTCTGCATTTGCAATTTCAAGCTGCTGCTGGGAGGTTATGATTGATTTCTTCAATTCTGAAGCATCAAAAGTGATCACAGTATCCCCTTTGTTTACCTCTTTGCCGTCGCTTATCATGTTTGTGATTTTTAGGCTTCCATAACGGTACGAGATATTGGGTGCGTTGATACTGACTGAATTCACTGAGCGCACCGTGCCTTCCTCGGTTAGTTCCTCGGTGAAGGTTCCCCGTTTGACAAATGTCGTCTGAACGTCCTGGGCCACTTTTCCCGTGCAGGCAGCAAAGCCCAGAAAAATAAAAAGAATAATATTTTTGTTCATTATCAGATAATATTACAACTGTTTTTCAGTGAGTTAAAATGAAATATTAATTCGTTATTGCCGATTTTTCCCGGATTGAATCGTGCTTGGCCAAACCGGGAGTATTGTTTTTGCCATCTTTGGATTTCACCCCTTTTATTACACGATTGTAGGGTGGCTCCATCAGGGCAATTGTCTCATTTCCCGAAAGTCCTTTCGAGATGATACTGCGCGAATTGTTGGACAGGCCGGTCTCAACAACAACAGGCATAAATTTGTCATCAGCTGCCACATAAACAATTTTCAGGCTGTCCCTGCTAAAGACCGCTGCCGATGGTACAACGATGGTATCTTTCACCTGGTCAACAATTATCCGGCAGGTCGCACTAAGGCCGGGCTTCATTTTTAGATGGCAACTGTCAACGCTGATGACCACCTCATAGCTCTTGATTGCAGATTTCTCCGAATTGTTCTTTCCCGCAAGGGATTTCCTTTTTATTTTTCCCGTAGTGTGAAGATTGTCAGCAGCATCCACACTGATCAGTACATTTTGGTTGTTCTGGATCCTTTTGTATTCAGCTTCCGGAACATCTACCGATACCTGCATCTGGTTCATGTCTGGAAACTGCAGCAATGGCGAATTGCTGAAAACACTGCTTTTTTCCTCAATCTTACCACCCATTGTCCCGACCCCGTTACCCATAAAATACATCAACGGGGCTTCGTAATGAATTACAATCCCGTCATCGGGAGCCTTAAGGGTGAGTGAATTGACCTGGTCCTGGAAAACCTTGATGCGGTTTTTTTGCATCATGATACGGGAATTCAACTGCGTAAGCTCCGATTTGTCGATCCGCTGTTGGGCGACAACCTTTTTTTGAAGTTTCTTTTTTTCAACATTCACCTTTTCCATATCAAGCGAGATCAGTTGTTGCCTGATGGAGGGGACAAATTTCAGTTGAATCGAATCAAGCATGGTGATGGCAATCTGTGCCTTATTGGTTTGGACCTGCGCATTTAAAACCGCATTTTCCATGGCATTGTCGGCTACCAGCTTCTTCATGTCAGCCTCCATCTTTTCGAGCTCAACATTAAATGTCTCAAGGTTGTACACGAGTTCGGGTGCTTCGAGAATGCAGATGGTATCTCCCTTTTTTACATGCTGTCCCTCTTTGGCAAGGTAGGCCACTGACATTCCGGACGAGTTGATCCTCGGCGACATGATCATAACGTTGTTTACCGCCTGTATCGTTCCGGTGGCATCAATTGCCTCGATGTAATCAGTCCTTTTCAGGTCATACGTGACAATACTTACTTTATTCCCGTTACAAGCGGAAAGAAACATAAATAACAGCATGACGTATATTAATTTTTTCTGCATCAATATATATGATTAAGAAAGGGGGTAAACAGTTGTGTGGATACCATAAATTTTGTTGGCATAATTTTTTGAAATACGGTCATTATGAGCATTAATAAATAATTTTGAATGTCGGATCAATCAAAAAAAACTCTTGCACAAATTCGGATCGACAATAAAAATCTTCAGCAATTTATTGTATGCCAAATATTGACTATTTTTTTAGTTGTTGATTTGAAGACATGGTTAATTATTGTTAATTAACTATAATATTTTAAAATGTTCTTATTTTGCCAATCTATTTGTACCGGTAAATGTATTTTTTCATCAAGTTTTGCTTTTACCGTTAATTCGTTCGTAGTAGTCGTTGCTTCAGAAAGACCAACAATTACCAATAGTGATCAGCGGTTTTTCCCTTGGTTATTCCGGTAAGGTCCGGATTATTCCGATTGGCCTATGGTGGACATTGAACAAATCACGAAGGAAGTTACAACCTTGTTGGATCAATGATGATTAACTTTGTTCGGTGACCATGTTTAGAGATGGTGCTGCCATTAAGTTCAAAACCAAAGTTTGCCCTAGGTAAAGCCTCCTATTTTTTTTCAAGAAAATCAGAAATCTATCAAAGTTTCTCCTAAATGTTCGGAGAACTTTGATAGACCTATCGTAAGGTTTGATATTTCGGTGTAATTGTTTCAATTGTTTCTGTGGTGGATAATGTGGTACATTTTGCCACCTTTAGTCGCCAGGACAGGTCATGCCAACCCAGGCCCTATTAACTGATAGTAGCCTTTAAAATAAAATAATTGATATAAATGCCTCATATTTATACTTATAAGTCAATTATATTACTTGGTATTTACCAGAAAATGACTGCGTTCAATAAATTTATTTTCTGGGACTCTGATAAAATGTTACTTTCGGCTTTCGGCAACAGTATAAAAGAATAACGATGAAACATAATGATGACATAGAGGAAATTCTATATGACAACTGTCCGGTGGACGACTTGTTGGGATTCACACCAACCGAACTTAATTATTTGGTCTATGACACTTTTGGGGATAAATCACCACTTCAATTTCGCAATGACCTTGATGACAATACACTTGACCAAATTCCACTTTTCCGTATTGCCGAAGAGTATCTAAAAATTCTCCAGCGCGACATCCAAATCAAGCTGACACCGCTTGGAGCATTGCCTAAAAAAGTATTGGTCGAGCTTTACGACAAAAAAATCCTACTTGACGAACATATTGAACGCGGTATAACAAAACTTTGGAGAGAGCAGGACTGCATATCGATCAGGAGTGCAAGGCTGACAGCAGAACTTGCAGGTTTGGTAAGAAAAGCCCATGGTAATCTTAATTTGACAAAAAAAGGGGAAAAGCTGCTTCAAAAGGAAAACCGCATCAATCTTTTCAAACTGTTTTTTCAAGCATTTACAGGAAAATTTGATTGGCCTTTTAATGACCTCTATCCCCAAAAACCAATCGGTCAATTTGGATGGCCTTTTTCGGTTTATATGCTCTACAGATTTGGTGACCAACCAAAGCCAATTGACTATTATGCGGATATATATTTAGATGCATTCCCAGCTTTCATTACACTTTTTGAACCATCCTACTCAACGCCTGTCCGGCAATTTTCGCATTGTTATGGTACCCGGACATTCGACAGATTTTTCCTATGGTTTGGCTTCGTTACTGTTAAAAGGCGTAACCACTATTTAGATTTGGAACCCGAACTATTTACGGGGACAGGCCTCGTAAAAAGAATATTTAGCTTTGACGAATAATGAATTTTAAATATCAATAAACCAATTTATTATGAAGAGAAAGGTTTTCCAATACTTGACCTTGATTTCCATGTTGTTGCTCCTTTGCAGTTGGGGCGAAAAGGGACACTACAAAATCAACAGTTCAGCTTCACAGTTCTTCCCGGCAAAGCTTAATAACTTTCGTGGTTGGTCAGAAGCACTGTCCGCACATGGTTCTGATCCTGACAAGAGGAAAAGCATGGATCCAACAGAAGGGATCAAACACTATATCGATATAGATGCTTTTGATGATTTCACCAATGCACACAAGATTGTCGAAGGAAAGGATGAGGCTTTAGGCAAGTATGGAATTGAATTCATCAAAAAGAATGGTACGCTTCCCTGGGTGACCGATTCAACCTACCATGTTCTGGTGAAAGAATTCAAAGCAAAGGAATGGTCAAAAGTAGTATTGACTGCCGCTTATCTTGGTCATTATGTTGGCGATGGGCATATGCCTTTGCATTTGACATTGAACTATGATGGACAACTTACCCAACAAAAGGGGATCCACAGTAGGTACGAATCTAAAATGTTTGGGTTGTATGCCGATTCAATAATTGTCAAACGTTCCCGGTTGCATAAGGTTAAGGACGTTAGTCGATATGTATTTGATTACATGTACATTAATTACCAATACAAGGACTCACTTTTAAATGCGGATCAGTTTGCCTACGAAAAAGCAAACCAGGAGTACAATGATGTTTATTATCAAACCCTTTGGCAGAAGACGAAAGGATTTACCAATAAAATGATTGAAGGTTCTTCCAAATCATTGGCTGAATTAATAAGACAGGCATGGATTGAAGCAGGGCGACCCAAAGTACCTAAAGAAATAACGTTGTAAAATATTATGGATAAATCAAATAACAAAATGAAGGTTGACGTTTGGAGCGACATCATGTGCCCGTTCTGTTACATTGGCAAACGTCATTATGAAACGGCCATCAAGCAATTTCCAAACAGTGACCAAATTGAAATTGTGTGGCATAGTTTTCAACTCGATCCCACCATTCCAATGGAATCCACGAAACAGCAAAATGTATTTCAATATTTGGCAAAGATTTTGGCAATCATGCAGTGTTAACTGAACTGGGGAAAACTATTGGGTTGACGGATATTGACATTCTGGAGGCACTAACCAATGATGATTACGCTTATCACGTGAATCAGGACATACAGGAAGCACAAAACTTGGGAATAAGGGGAGTTCCATTTTTCATCTTCAAGCGAAAATATTCAATATCCGGTGCACAACCAATTGACGTGTTTTTGAAGTGCCTTGAAAAATCTTTTTCAGAATGGCAGAACATCAATCCGTATTCCAATTTGAAATTAGGAAATACATTTGAGTAAGCCTATGTCCCTAATTCCTGGACAGAATTTCAATCATGCAGCAAATCAAGCATTCATCAGTTTTAGGAATAGCGATGAACTTAAAACGAAAGAATTTTCCAGACTTTTTTTAGGAACATCAATCAATCCAGCATTCATCCACCTTCCTGATTTTCCTTAAACCAAGGCTTGTCAGACTGTGTTTTCATCTTATGGGGCTTGTAGCTTGCTGTAACCACGGTTGGGGCTGCGTCTTTTACAAGCTTCTCACCAACAGGGTTCAAAAGCGATGGATCATTAAAATAAGGCCTATCTATCATATCGGAAACCGGATAGGCGTTCATTTTGTCGTATGGATAAGGGTTCAATAGCCTTAACACATCGGCTAAAGGGCTTGAAGGCTTCACCCAGTGGCTTTCACCCGACCGTGAAAGGATCACCGGAATCCGCTTGGCACCGATGCTTTGCAACAAACGGTTGGCCGTTGTAGTGACAATTGCAAAGGCAAAAACGGCTTCCTTAGTTTGAGGATCCTTCCACTGATCATAGATTCCGGCCATTCCAAATGGCCTGTCGCGGTTTTGAAGGAAAACTAAATAGGGGATGTTTTTGTCCGACCACTCATAATAGGCATCGGCAATGACGATGCACCTTTGGAACTGGACGGGCTTTCGGAAAGCCGGTTTCAAATAGATGGCCTTCGACCCATTATAGCAAGGGTCGTCGTTTAGGTTTTTGTCCCCTTCGGCCCTTGCATTGATCAAAACAAACTTCCACAAAAAAGCCCCTGAAATATTTTTCAGGGGCTTTGTAACTCGCTTAACTACTTGATTTTAAGGTGAGCCACTAATGGGACTCGAACCCACGACCTGCTCATTACGAATGAGCTGCTCTACCGACTGAGCTAAAGTGGCTTTTAGGGCGGCAAATGTACTAAAATTGAGATTTAGATCAATAGCCTCCACTGTATTTTATTAATTTCCCCAGTCAAGGATGATTTTTCCACAATCACCCTCTTCCATAATGTCAAATGCCTCCTGAAACTCGGTGTAATGGAACCTGTGTGTGATTACAGGAGAAATATTCAATCCCGAAAGGAGCATCTTTTCCATCTTGTACCAGGTCTCGTACATCTCGCGGCCATATATCCCTTTCAATGTCAAACCTTTAAAGATAACCTTGTCCCATTCGATCTGTGTCGTATCGGGTAAGATTCCCAAAAGTGAAATTTTCCCACCATTGTACATGTGTTTGATCATCGAATCGAAAGCGACAGATGAGCCTGAAACTTCGAGTCCGATGTCGAAACCACCCACCATTCCGACCTGTTTCATTGCCGAGGCGATATCGTCTTTCATAGGATCGACTACAAGTGTTGCTCCCATCTTGCGGGCCAATTCGCGACGGTAAGGACTAACTTCCGATCCTACGACATTTCGCGCCCCCACGAACCGGCATATTGCAATGGCCATACAGCCGATAGGGCCACCCGCGCCTGTAACCAGAACATCTTCTCCAATTAAAGGAAATGAGAGGGCTGTATGGGTCGCATTTCCCAAGGGATCCATAATCGAAACGATTTCATCGGGAATCCGGCTGTCGATTTGGAGCACATTTTCGGCAGGGACACAAACATACTCTGCAAAACCACCATCCCGGTTTACACCAATTCCTATTGTATGGTCGCAAATATGACGTCTGCCCCTGCGACAGTTCCGACAGAAACCACATGCAATATGCCCTTCGACTGTAACACGCTCACCAATTCCAATTTTTGTTACCTCGTTTCCGATCTCGACAACCGTTCCCACATATTCATGGCCAATGGTCAAAGGAGTTTTGATGGTTTTCTGGGCCCAGGCATCCCATTTGTAAATATGGAGGTCTGTTCCACAGATGGCTGATTTTGATATTTTTATAAGAACCTCATTAACACCTGGTTGTGGTTTTTCTATGTCTTCGAGCCAAAGTCCTTTTTTTGGTTCTGATTTTCTGATTGCTTTCATAATTATCGAATTGGTTTTAAACATTGCAAATTAAGAAAATTTGTACATCACATTTCATAACTATTATCAGATAGGATTGATTTTTAAGTTGCCCTTTATCATTAAAGCCTGAACCTTTAATAATATTTGATATTGATCCATCTATTTGATTATCAATTATATATTATTCTGGGACAAGAGATGACAAGTCATAATACTAAGTAAAAAAAACTCTAGTTTGAAAAAATGCTGTAAAACATGTTTACGAAAAATACCCTTACAATCTTTTAAATATCAACAGTATATAATATTTTCAGAACGTATATTTTTCTCGTTTCATTAATGTAACCTAACATCCATTAACATTTTTTAATAAAAAGAATTTAATTTAGCCGCCGCTTAAAAGAGGAACATTTTAAGATTATCGGGCTTTTACTAAGACTACATTTTTTTTGCTAACTGGACATTATAAAGAGTCGGCCAATGGGGTCGGCTCTTTGTCATTTTAAGAAAAAGGGGACAAGGGCGTGGAGTATGGAGCATGGAGCATGGAGCATGGAGCATGGGGCAAAAGGCGGAACCCGAGAAGGGAAACTGAAAAACAGAGAAACTTAGACCCACTCTTTTCCGGGATTTCGAGCGCGGACAGTTGTTGAGGATGTACTATTTTTTCAGTGTTTCTCTGCCCATTTACATTAGCACTCCCAATCTTTCCCTCACCCAATCACTCCCTCACTCATTCTTATTTCCCCTTCATTCTGACCTCAACGAAACTCCCGAATCTGAATTGATTGTCCGCCACAACTGACGGTAAATGGTAAATACTGCAACTAAAAAGACGGCAGCAAATACAAAGACATAATTGGCAAGGCTCAACGAGACATGATATGCAAAACGATCGAGCCAGTAATAGGAGAGTAAAAATGAGATTGGTAAAGCGATGATTCCGGCAAGAGTGATCAACCTGAAAATTTCTTTTGTCAAAAGAATAACCAATTCTTTTGTCCCGGCACCGAGTACTTTACGGATACCGATCTCCTTTGTGCGGTAGATTGTGGTCAAGGCAAGTAATGAATATAGGCCCATACAGGCAATAAAAATGGCAAAAAATGAAAATATAAGGGCGACCTGACCAGTCGATTGTTCTTCATTGTAAAAATCCCCCAAACTTTGCTTCATTGCATATTGCGAAAACTGGTTGTTCGGATAAAGCTCTTCCCACAATTTCTTAATTTTCGCCAAAGTTTCATTGTTGTTTTCTGTTAAACGAATACTAATGAACCTGATCTGGTTTGTTCGGACTGGAAATACAATAATTGGCTGTATTTCAGTATGCAAGGATTCAAAATTAAAATTCCCAACTATTCCTTTGATAATCAGACAATTAGTTGAAGTATCGGAATTGATCCGATAAATCGTTGACCCAATCGGGTCCTTTAATCCAAGATGATTTACAACTTCCTCATTGACAACAACATCAATTGTATCTTTCGACAGGTGATGCTTCCGTTCAAAACTTCCTCCTTTAAGTGCCATACCATACGTTTCGAAAAACATCGAATCGGCTCCCATTACATACATCAATAGATTATTTGACCTGTCGGACCCATTTTGAAAACTCTCCATCCCCATTGGCTTTCCGGGAACAATATCCGAAAAGGAGACATCCTCAACTGCTTTAAATTCCATCAGCTTCTTTAGGAATTCCTTACCCCCATCACTTAATCCAATAACATTTTGAATAACAATCAGTTGATCCTTATCAAAACCAACACTTATGTTCTGGAAAAACCTAAGTTGCCGATAGATTGTAGAAGTTGAATAGATGATCACGAGCGAAAATACAAATTGAATGATCACTAGCAGTCCTCGCAAGCCCTTGCTGCTTGCACTGAACTGTTTTTGTTGCCTTAAAATTGCCGCCGGACTAAACCGGATGATATAAAAAGCAGGATAGATTCCGGCCAGGATACCTGTGAAAAGTGTAATCCCAAAAATAAGTGGCGATAATTTAAAAAGTAGCAATTGAATATTTAAAGCGGGATTTTGTTCAACCAATACAGCATTGGGATAGATCAGTTCAACAAGAACAAGGGCAAAGAACAGTGAAATAAAACTGATTGTGATTGACTCTGCCAGAAGTTGTCGCGACAATTCTCGTCGCTGTGATCCAAGTATCTTACGAATGCCAATTTCACGCACCCTTCCGGCGAGACGTGCCGTTGAAAGGTTAGCATAATTTATGCCGGCAATAAGGATGATCAGGATGGAAATTCCGGCAATAATGAGCAACGTCTGGATATTTAAATTTTTTGCAAATTCATATTTCAGGTGCGAATACATGTGGATATCAGAAACCTTTTGCAATCGTGGGACGAAGTACTCATCCTGACTGTTCATTTCAGAAATGGTTTTTCCCATCGTCTTCTCTATTTCGTCACCCGCTTCTTTGATAAAACCTTTAAATAATTTATATTCAATCGAAGACAATCCCAGAAATGGTGGATCGGCAGTTTCAACTAAATCGGCCTGTTCATTGAACCTGTAATAGGTATAGAGATTAAACGAAGTCCAGTCCTTCTTCGGCATGATCAACGATGAAATGGATACAAGCGATTTGTAGTGCAAGTGCGAATTGTCCGGACAATCTTCCATAATTCCGGTTACCTTCCATTTCTTCTCTTTTTCGACGGTAAGTACCTTTCCAAGGGCTCCATTCGGAAACAACTGATTGGCAATTGATTGTGATAGCACAATTGAGCGTGGCTCATTCAAACAGGTTCGGGGATCTCCCTGAATCAATTTAAAACCAAACAGGTCGAAAAACGTGGAATCGACGTACAGGAGTTCTTTGCTTTCAAGAAGAGTCGAGACCGGTGAACTAACCGTTATATTGCGGTCTATCCTGAAAATCCGGCACGATTGTTCTATTTCGGGAACATAAGGTTTAAGTCCAAAGGCAAACATTGATGACGTCAAAGCGACCTTTGACTCCAACCCACCCAATTTTGAGTCAAGATAAACCCGGTAAAGCCGATCAGACGCCGGATGAAAGTTATCGTATTTAGCCTGTTGACTGATATAAACCATTACCATAATTGCACAAGCCATTCCAACCGCGAGACCGAATACATTGATAAAAAAATATTCCCTGTTTCGCAACAGGTTCCGGATTGCCAATTTCAGGTAACTCTTCATATCACAATCAAATTATTATATTTGCACGTGAATAATTTTCAGTAACTACATGTCCATCAAATAGATGTATAATGCGTTGTGATCGTTGGGCATGAACCATCGAATGAGTAACCATGATAATTGTAGTCCCTTCTTCGTTTAACCGGATTAAGTGCTGAATGATCTCCTCGCCCTGAGTCGAGTCAAGGTTTCCGGTAGGCTCATCGGCAAGGATAATGCGTGGTTTTGCTACAACTGCACGTGCCACAGCAACGCGTTGTTGTTGGCCTCCCGATAGCTCATTAGGGAAATACCCGGCACGATGTTTCAGGCTAAATTTTTCAAGTACCTGATCAACACGAAGTGCCCGTTCGGACTGAGGAACTTTCTGATAGATCAAGGGTAATTCAATATTCTCCCAGGCAGTGAGGTCATCGATCAGGTTAAAACTCTGAAATACAAATGCAAAGCTGTTTTTTCTCAATTCTGTCCGGTTCCGTTCGTTTAAATCAGAAACCAGCTTGCCATCCAGAATGTATTTTCCCGAACTTGGGCCATCAATCAGGCCTATCAGGTTCAGTAACGATGTTTTGCCACATCCCGAAGGTCCCATGATACTTACAAATTCGCCCTCCGAAACACTAAGGTTGATATTTGTCAGGGCTTTCGTCTCGATTTCCTTGTTCCTGAAAACCTTTCCTATGTCAATTAGTTCTATCATTGATAATTATTAAGAATAAAAAAAAACAGACCGGCAACTTTATAAAACATGAATTCCGGCTCTAAAGTAAAGAATTAAGCTCTACAAGAAGTGCCTGACTAACACATAAATCATACCATCAATATATTGCGCTGAAATTCAATTATTTAAAAAAATCAACCAAAATTAAATGTACGAATTCGTACATTTAGTGAACGATTCCGTACATTTGTGCCTATTAAAGAAGGTCTGTAAACTAATAAACATTTCAACATATTTCAATTTATTTCTATATATTGTTGAATCATAATGCTTTAAAATTGGACATGTTGATTTGTAATTCGCTTTGATTTATGGCTTGGTGTTTGTATGCGGTTTTTAAAACAATTTACTATGGAAAAATTTGGGAAAATTCTGGCTGTTGACGATAATGAGGATATTCTCTTTTCACTGAGATTATTGATGAAGCCACATGTTGAAAAAATTATAATAACCAATAATGTCACTTCAATTCCTGACTTGCTTAAGAATGAAGAGTTTGACGTTATCCTACTTGACATGAATTTTACGAAGGATGCCATCAGTGGTCAGGAAGGGTTTTTCTGGTTGACGAAGATATTGGAAATTGATCCTGACGCAGTTGTCTTGTTTATAACAGCTTATGGGGATATCGAAAAGAGTGTCCGCGCCATTAAAGAAGGTGCTACAGATTTCATCCTTAAACCCTGGCAAAACGAGAAGTTAATGGCTACAGTCAATTCGGCCCTTAATCTGAGACGGTCGAAAAAAGAGATCGAGCAATTGAAAAGCCGTGCCAAGGCAATCAACAATATGATCAACCGGACTTTTAAAGAGTTTATTGGCAACTCCTCTGAGATGCAAAAAGTTTACACTACCATCTCGAAGGTAGCAGCAACTGATGCAAGTATTTTGATATTAGGTGAAAATGGAACTGGAAAAGAATTGGTTGCCAGGGCATTGCATAACAACTCGAAGAGGGTTGACGAAGCGTTTGTGAGTGTTGATCTCACTTCTATCAGTGAATCGCTTTTTGAAAGTGAATTATTCGGACATACAAAGGGTTCATTTACGGATGCCAAGGTTGACAGACCAGGTCGGTTCGAAATAGCATCGGGTGGTACTTTGTTCCTTGATGAGATCGGAAACCTTCCGATGCCGCTTCAGGCCAAAATACTTACAATGCTCGAACGGCGCGAAGTGACCAGGGTTGGATCGAACAAGCCTATTCCCATCGATATCAGGCTGGTCTGTGCCACAAATATGCCATTGCACCAAATGATAGAAGAGGGTAAATTCCGACAGGACCTTTTATACAGGATCAATACCGTCGAAATTGACCTTCCCCCGTTACGGGAACGACATGGTGATATTCCTTTGCTGGCTGTCCATTTCTTTCAGATTTACGCCAAAAAATACAAGAAGCCACTACGTGGGTTTACGAAAGATGCGATGAAAAGGTTGGAAGATGCAACCTGGCAGGGAAATGTTAGGGAACTTCAGCATGTGATCGAAAGGGCCGTTATCATGAGCGAAACAGAATGGATCAATCCTGGCGACCTGCAGTTAAGGGCTTCGAGTAAAGCCACTGAAGAGTTGGAACTCGACAATTATGAACTCGACAAGGTTGAAAAGAACATCATTCTCAAAGTAATGAAAATGCATCAAGGGAACATATCAAAAGCGGCTAGTGAACTCGGGTTGACACGCACATCCCTTTATCGCAGAATGGAAAAATATGGGCTCTAAGAATTTCAGAATTTCCCTTATTATCAGAGTATTGGCTCTCTTTGTCAATGCTTTTGCCATTGTATGGTTGCTATTTACGACCAATTATTATTTTACAATGGTCTTGGCAGTAGGCATTGCTATCTATCAGGTTATTATGTTGATACAATTTGTAGAAACAACAAATACATTGATCACCAATTTTCTTGAATCCCTTCGATATTCCGACTTCTCAAGGACTTTTGAAATTAAGGGTTTGGGGCACTCGTTCGACCGGATGACAGAAGCTTTTAGCGTGGTCATTGATGATTTCAGAAAAGTCAGGGAAGAGCGCGAGCAAAATTATTTTTACCTTAAAACCGTTGTCGAACATATCGGGTTCGGGCTAATCAGCTACCGCGAAGATGGAGAAGTTGAACTGATCAACAATTCTACAAAAAAACTCTTCAAAATCACAAATCTTAAATATTTAAGAGAACTAGAGGAATTCTCCCCCGAATTGGTCTCCAAATTGATGACGATCAAAAATGGGGAAAGTGTCATGGTGAAAATCCAGAAACAGGACGAGATCCTTCAATTGGTCATCTTTGCCACTGAATTCAAGGTTGCCGACCGCCTTATCCGAATGGCAACAATCAAGGATATTCAGAACGAGCTGGAAGAGAATGAGATGGAAAGCTGGCAAAAGTTGATCAGGGTATTAACGCATGAAATTATGAATTCAATAACGCCAATTGCCTCCATTACCCAGTCGTTAAACTATATGATAAAGGATGTCAGGTCAACTTATACAAATGCGTTTCAGGATGAGGGAGAAATTGAGGCTATCGAAGAGATTGAACTTGCCATCGAAACAATTCACAAAAGAAGTACCGGGTTGCTGCACTTTGTTGAATCGTACCGTAACCTGACACGCATCCCGACACCCAAGTTTACCATCTTCCCCATTAGACAGTTGTTTGAAAATCTTCAGGGTTTAATGAAGGAAGAGATGCATAACCTTGGTATAGAATGCACCGCAACAGTAATTCCTGAAAATCTGGAAGTCTCAGCCGACGAACAATTGATTGAACAAGTGATGATCAACCTTTTGAAAAATGCCATCCAGGCACTCGAAGGAACTGTCAGGCCAAAGATCGGAATAAAGGCATTTACTGATCGGCGAGGTAAAATAATCGTTCAGTTATCTGACAATGGGCAAGGTATCCTTCCCGAAGTCCTTGATAAAATTTTTGTCCCTTTTTTCACAACCAAACCCAAAGGTTCAGGAATTGGTTTAAGTTTGTCGCGCCAAATCCTGCGCCTTCATGGTGGGACATTAACTGCCCATTCTGTGCCGGATGTTGAAACAGTTTTCACTTTAAAATTCTAAGAAAACTAATTTTGAAAAGACTTAAAATATTTGCACTGATCTTGGTTACTTTAGGTTTGCTTTTTGCAATTTTGATTGCATGGGCCAATCACATTGTGACCAAAACAGGCAATAAATACATCTACAGTTCAATCGATTCGATTCCACACAACCATTGTGCCCTCGTTTTGGGAACGAGTAAATATATATGGAATGGGAAAAAGAATACCTATTATTCCAACCGTATAAAAGCCGCTGTTGATCTGTATTGCAACAAAAAAATTGATTACATCATTGTAAGTGGGGATAACAGGAACATCAACTATAACGAACCAATTACAATGTACAATGATCTAATCCTGGCTGGGATTCCGCAAGAGCGGATAATCCTTGATTATGCAGGTTTCCGGACACTCGACTCAGTGGTACGCGCAAAAGAGATTTTTGGTCAGAACCAATTTACAATTGTCTCACAATCATTTCATAATCAGAGAGCTTTGTATATTGCAAGGGAAAGGGGTATTGAAGCGATTGCCTTTAATGCTCCTGAGGTTGATGGATTACTTACCTTAAGGGTTCAGGTGCGCGAACTTGCCGCACGGCTTCTTTTATTTATTGACCAGTTTACATCCAAACAGCCACACTTTTTGGGAGAGAAAGTGATTGTTCCGGCAGAATAACTTCGAATCAAAACCCTAACAAACCATTTTGGATCCCACATTCTTTAAACTATTGTTTTAATTTTGCACTGCATCCTTAATCACTTTTATTATGCTGCTTCAATTTGCTTTAGTGCTGGCTATGTTGCTTCAGGTTTTTGCAGCAGGGATCTCCATTAAACTCACCCGAGTTACAAAGTACAACGTTTCGTGGATGTTGATAAGCGCAGGTTTTATCATCATGGCGATCAGGTGCCTTGTTGAATTGCTTCCTTTGATCTCAGGGTCCGAACCACAGACTTTCCGTGAAGTCTTTGTTTGGTTGGGCGTGGCCGTTTCATTCTTTTTTGCCGTTGGAGTATTCCTGATCCAGAAAATTTTCAAATACATGAAAAAGGTGGAACAACAGAAACGCGACATGGAAAAGATCCTGCTGAATGCAATAATTCAGGCTGAAGAAACTGAACGAAAACGCTTTGCAAAAGACCTTCATGACGGACTTGGGCCCATACTATCGACAGTGAAAATGTCTCTTTCTTCACTTACGAAAAGTGAAAAAGAGGATCAATCAAAAAGGATATTAAGGAATACCGACCTTGCAATAGACGAAGCAATAAAGAGTATCAGAGAGATATCGAACAACCTGAGTCCCCATATCCTTAATAATTTTGGGCTGAACAAGGCGATGCGAAATTTCATTAACAAAATTAACTATTCGGATACCGTAAAAATAAATTTTTCCTCAAATTTTGAAGATATCCGATTCGACAGTAATACAGAAGTTGTGTTGTATAGGGTTTTGTGTGAATTGATCAACAATACCATCAAACACGCCGAAGCGCATTTAATTACGATTTCACTTGAAAAGATGCCTGGAAAAATAATTTGCCTGTACGGTGACAATGGTATAGGTTTCGATACCAAAATTCTGAAACCTGTCCACTATTCAGGAATGGGCTATTCAAATATGGTAACACGAATCAATTCACTGAATGGTAGTTTTACCTTGACTTCTGAAAAGGGGCAGGGTACAAAAGCTGTAATTAATGTACCGGTTTAACAAATCGCATAGAATATAAATATGGAAATCCTCTTGGTCGATGACCACACTTTGTTTAGAAATGGACTTAAAATGTTGCTCGATACCCTTCCCGGTTATGAGGTAACCGGAGAAGCCTCGAATGGGAAGGAATTTTTGGAGCTAATTGCCATACACGATTATGATATTGTGTTCCTTGACATTGAAATGCCCGAAATCAACGGAGTCGAAGCTGCAAAAAGGGCCATAGAACTCTATCCGGAACTCAGGATCATCACGCTTTCGATGTATGGAGATGAGGAATATTACGATCAGATGGTAGATGCCGGAGCAAGGGGATTCCTGCTAAAGAACACAAATTTACAGGAGGTGAAGTCCGCCATTGACACTGTGATGAACGGTGGCAATTATTTTTCACAGGAGTTAATGCAGAACATGCTCAGAAACTATAAATCCGTTAAGGAACATAAAGAGCCAGGGTCAGAATTGTCGGATCGCGAAATTGAGATCCTTTTACTGATTTGCTCGGGCCTTTCAAATCAGGAGATCGGTGACCAATTGTTTATCAGCAAACGAACTGTCGAAAAACACAGAGCCAATATCCTCGATAAAACCAAATGCAAAAACACAGCAGGATTGGTTATGTATGCAATTAAGAATCAAATGATTGTGATGTAGTAATCGGCGGATGGCAACTGGCGGCTGGCTGGCTGCACGAGGTTAAATGATGAACGCATTTCTACTGGCGGCTGGCAACTGGCGGCTGGCGGACTGCACGAGGTTAAATGATGAACGTATTTCTACTGGCGGCTGGCTATTGGCGGCTGGCTACTTGCAAGCTGTACGAGGTTAAATTATAAATGTGCTTCAAGTATTTCAACTTATTTCAACATCCTAAAAAACTTTCCAGTTCTTGCACTGATAACCCTGTTGCCTTTGAAATATCTGAATTTGAAATACCCAATTTCTTTAAATTTTTAGCAATTGTCGTTTTTTCCTGTTCAGCCCCCTGTTCAGCCCCCTGTTCAAAAGCATCTGCCATAATAGTCTTTTCGGTGCTAATGTAGTCCCAATATTTGTCGTAAGTTTCCAGCTCGCCCTTACTGAAACCGCTTTCGAGGATCAGGTCTGAAGCTTCCTTAATTTCGGGAACATCCAAAAAATCGGGGGATATCTCTTCCTGCATATCATTGATCTCGGATAAAAAACGAAGCCACAGCACTTGTAATTTTTTGTCGGTGAATTTTTTGGCCTTGAACTTGGGGAGTTCGATGAACACAAACTCTAGCCCCTCGATCACCTTTCCGCTATCCTGTGTGTGTATCAGTCGATAATGGTGCAGGTACATGTCGGGTTTGTCGTCGAAGTCCTCATTGATGATGTTCAGGGAGAAAACAGGCTGCAACCCTTTGTATTTTATGCCCCTGCCCACTTGCTTAATGTAGGCTTTCGATGCGTTGAACAGCACCCTGCTCTTAAAGCTGTCGGTCCAGAGCATTTGCATTTCGACGATGAACTGCTGCCCTTTTTCGTCGATGCACCTTACATCGACTATTGAATTTTTAAACAACGGGATTACTGGGACCAGTTCGGCGGGGAGGTATTCGAGCGAAACGATTTTTTTGCCTTCGTCGAGCGGCATCACCGCATTCAGGAAACTTTTTAAGAGATGGGGATGTTCCCCAAAAATCCTCTTGAAAGTCAGATCGTTCTTTGGATCGAGATAGCGCATAGTTTTATTTTATTACGACCCACAAATTTACAAAGAAATTACGAAAGGTAGTTGGATTATCGGAACACGAATTGAAATTCAAGATTATAATTTTCCAATTTCATCAGTGGGCAAACCGGTTTCTAAACTAATCCTATCAATCGACATTCCGCTTTCTATTAGCTTTTTTGCCAAGGCAAGTTGTAAGTGCTTGATTTTTATTGCTTTACTATCTAACTCTAAGTCTTTTTCCTGGTTTAACTTTCTTTCAATATCCAATTGTTCAAATGTTTTCTCGTACTTGTCCTGAAGAAAGGATATTTGATTGTCCCTGTCTGCTAAGACTTTTAAATATTCGTCTTCTTCGTACATTTTCTCTTCGAGGTATGGATTATCGATATCCGCAGACTGTAACCGCCTGACTACCCGCTCCAAAAAGCCAGGAAAGAATTTCCGTATCAACCTAAGTCGGTGCTCGTTGTCTTTTATCCGCGACTTTTGGTCAAACAGCTTCAATAAGGCAAAGAGTTTACTTTTGTATTCGTCGTCCCGATAATCATCCTCATTAATATTCCCTATATTAGGCAATTGGATTACCAAGATGTCATAAGTCAGATTGTCGATAAATTCGTTGTGCTTTTGAAGCGACATATTTTTATATATCCCATTTTTTATCCTGTCGGTTTTTATCAAGAGATCGTTGATTTCGTTCTCGATCCTGAAGTTAAGAATAAAAACCGGTACCAACCTCATCGGTTTTTGCACAGTCTTAATGGCTTGGGTCACAGGATCGGTAATTTCTATTTCCTGTTTTTTCTGAAAATTTTTGCTGATGTATCGTTTAAACCTGCTGATATCATCAGGTTCGCTTGCTTTTTGCAATTCGATCATGATCAGTTCTTCGGTTCCGTCGGGCAGTTGTACAGTTGCCGTAAAATCGAGGTGGAACAACCGGATTTCATCCTGCAATTTAAAGTCTTTTAATGATGTTGTTCCCGGTTTTTCTTTTTTTTCGGAATGGGTGATTGGTTCCAGGTGCAATTTGATGATGTTCTCATTGATCAAGGTCGAAACAACGATCATCGCACTGTCAGGGTCTTCCATCAAATACCTGAAAACCACATCATAAATGGGATTTGGTATAATAATGAAATCGTTGTCGCTTATATCCTGCCTCAAGGTTTCCATTTTACCATTTTTAAAAATTTTCCTATGCGAATTTAAGGATTTTTTACGTCACAACCAATTAAGATTTTTTTTCTGCTCTACCGTTGGTCATTTTTAATTCCTTCATTCTTTCATTTTCCTCCCCCCGACCCATGCGTATTAATACCCATTGTAATATACCACTTATTACCTCTTGTACGAAGTCTGGGATGACTTAACTTTGTATTTAGGGAATTACTGTTTTTTGAAACCAATTTTCGATAATGGGCAAATTATACGACAGGCTAAATCAGGACATCCGTTTTAATGAAGGGCTCAATGGTTGCATGAATTGTGGGGTTTGTACCGCCATCTGTCCGGCTGCAGAATTTTATCACTATGACCCCCGCGTGATCTGTGACACAGTTCAAAGCAAGGACGAAAAATTAATTGAAGATCTTTTACACAGCGAAACGATCTGGTATTGTGGCGAATGTATGTCGTGCAAGACCCGTTGCCCACGAAACAATACCCCTGGTTTTATTATCATGGCTTTACGGAAGCTCTCCCAGGAGTTGGGCTATTTTACCGATTCCGAGAAGGGGAGGCAACAGTTCGCAATCAAAAGGGCGATTGGTGAAAATATCCTGCGCTCCGGTTATTGTGTCCATCCTGATATTGTTTCGCCTCAGATGCACCCCGAACAAGGTCCGGTTTGGGATTGGATTTCTAGGAATACAACTGAAATTATGGAAAAAATGGGATCCAATTACAAACAAGAAGGAGTTGGTGGCCTCCGTACAATTGCACCTGAGGTCCTTGATGAGATCAACAAGATCTTTGAAGTGACAGGCTGCAAAACAATGTTTGAAACAATCGAAAGACATTCAAAGCACAAAGCCGATGAAATGGGAATTGAAATATCCCCGGAAGGAATTGGCAATGAATATTTTATGACAGTTTATACAGAGAATAACGGAACCCATAACGTTTAAATTTCCATAGATGGTTTTAGAAGGCAAAAAAAGGGTTTGGGAAGATTATCAGAAAGAGATTGCCGATGATCATTATTTTTATGTGAGGAGTTGTATCAGGCAAACTTTCTTTCCCGGATCAGAAACGACCTTTCTCAGGATCATGAAAAACGACCTGGGTAAGGATATTTTTGAAGATGCGCGCCACACGACCTGTACTGGTATAGGTTATCACACAGATATAGTGCCACTTGAAACCACTATGACTGTCATCGCCCGTCATTTTGCGCTGATGACAGAAGCCGGATATGTCAATATCATCCCATCGTGTGTGACATCATTCGGACTTTACACTGAGGTTCTCGAAACATGGAAGCACTTCCCCGAAATAGAAGAAAAAATCAGGGATTTCCTATGGAAAGCAACGAAACGGGAATTTAAAATACCTGAAAATCTAGTACATACGTCAGATATCATCTATAAGTTCAGAAACCAGATCAAGGAAAAATCTAAGGTTTCACTGATCAACAAGAAAACTGGCGAGCCACTTAAAGTTGTGGAACACATTGGTTGCCATTATGCCAAAATGTTTCCCACAAGTGGGGTAGGAGGGGCAGAATTCCCCTCAGTGCTTACCGGTATGATAGAGTCCTGGGGTGGATCTGTGATCGACTATCCTGAACGTCGCCACTGCTGCGGTTTTGGTTTCCGTCAGTATCTTGTGATGGCCAACCGGGGTTATTCGGTCTCCAATTCAAAAAAGAAATTTGAGTCGATGCGCCCGTATCAGCCCGATTTTATTGTTGCCAATTGGCCGGGTTGCTCTATGTTTTTGGACAGGTGGCAATACACAATCGCTGAATTGGAGGGGGTTACCTACGATAGCCGGGGAATGGGAATCCCTGTTTTGACTTATGAAGAGATGGCCGGACTTGTAATGGGATACTCGCCATGGGAACTTGGTTTGCAAATGCACCAGGTTTCGGTTGAGCCGCTGCTTGACAAACTTGGCATCAAATACGACAAAGAACAAAAATACCGTGGTGCTAAAGGTCAAAAAATCGGCGAACCTCAAAAACCACAATTCCTTATTGTTTAAACTATAAATGTCAGAAAGTAAGCAACATATCATCATCATTGGCGGCGGTCCCGCAGGACTTGAGGCAGCATCCAAACTTGGATCGGCTGGTTATCGGGTGACGTTATTTGAAAAGGAAGAGCATACTGGGGGTAAACTCCGGTCATGGTACAAACTTTTCCCTGGTTTCAAGCCTGCAGAAGAGGTTCAGGATTTTTTGGCAAGCGAAATTAAAATAAATATTCCAGAGATCTTTTCAAATGCTGAAGTGGTCAATGTGATACCGAATATCAACTATCATACAGTGGTCCTGGTTGATGGGAAGACATTTACCGCTGATGCTGTTTTAATTGCAACGGGTTACGATCTTTTTAAAGCTGAGAAAAAAGAAGAATATGGATATCGTATTTATGACAATGTCATCACCTCGGACGATCTGGAACAGAAATTCCGTTCAGGTCAACCGATAACAACATCCAATGGCCAAACACCCAAAAGGATTGGTTTTATCCATTGTGTGGGTTCCCGCGACAAAAAGGTTGGAAACGTTTACTGTTCAAGGCTTTGCTGCATTACCGGTGTCAAGCAGGCAATCGAAATGAAACAACACGTCCCAAAGTCTGAAATTTTTAATTTCTATATGGATATGAGGATGTTCGGACAAAATTTCGAGGAACTTTATATCGAAGCACAGCAAAAATGGGGAATCACTTTTATCCGTGGACGGGTATCCGAAGTTGCCGAAAATATAGATGGGACATTGCAATTGAAAGCGGAAGATACCCTTTCCGGACGTCCAATGAAAATGAATTTCGACCTTGTGGTTCTTTTGGTTGGGATGGTTCCTGCCGACAGGACAGAAGCAATCGGAAAATCTGCCAACCTTGCTTTTACATCGGGAAATTTCCTTGCGAGCGCAGATGCACAGATCAAAGCTAACGAAACCAATGTCCCTGGTATTTTTATAACAGGTACCTGCAAGGAACCATTGTCGGTAGGCGAAACCCTTTCGGATGCAAGGTCGGCAGCGGTAAGGATAATAGCATGGTTACGGGAGAGAAATGAAATAAGTTGAAATAAAATAGAAATAGTTGAGATAAGTAGAAATAGTTGAAATATGAGTCAACTCAAATATAGTAATTTGTAAGCTGTGAAAGATTGGGGATTTTCCATATTAAAAGGGCGGCAGATCGACTTCGAAAACAATGATTTTTCAATTTCAAGATTTGTTGAACAGCATGAACCATCGTTTAAATGGTGCATTGGTTGTGGTAGTTGTACCGCGACCTGTTCTGCTGCGAAGTTCACAGATTTCAATCCACGTAAAGTCAACCTTTTGATACAAAGAGGTGAAATGAAAGGCATTGCAGATGAAATTGCAAAATGTATGCTCTGTGGAAAATGCCAGTTGGTTTGTCCGCGGGGTATCAATACACGGAATGTGATCCAGAATATCAAACGAGCAATAAGCACGAATTATGCACTTTAACCTGTTCGTTGTCCCATTTATGGCAGGAATGGTCACATTGCTGATCTTACTTGCTATTCGTTATTCGAGATGGCTTTCACAACTCGAAGCTGGAGATTTGAAAAAAATTGGCTCGAACCTTTTCACCTTAAGGACTGTGTATGCTTTGCGCGAAATTTTCATGGAAAGTCTGCTTCATCGCAAAGTGTTTAAAGTCAATCTATTATTGGGATACATGCACATGAGCCTTGCGTTTGGCTGGTTTTTGCTGATCGTAGTCGGGAAATTTGAAACCTTTTGTTATACAGGAAAGCATGCCAATGAGCTCTATTATCCCATTTTCTTCAGATTTTTTGAACAAACACCTCACCAGACGACTACCCTTCTCATTTTTAATGCAATAATGGATTTTCTGTTATTATTTGTTTTGTCCGGAATTGTTGTGGCGATTTTAAAACGTTTTCGTCCCGGTATGACAGGAATGAAAAAGATTACCAAACACTCTTTCGGTGATCGTCTGGCATTGAGTTCATTATGGATGATCTTTCCGCTCAGGTTATTGGCTGAGAGTGCGACTGCCGGTTTTTCAGGAAACGGTAGTTTCTTAACCCAACCGATTGGTGATTTCTTCCATCTGTTCCTTCCCTTGCAACCCATATCCATGGTCTTTTGGTGGATGTATTCAATTGCTCTTGGAGCTTTTATGGTTTCCATTCCATTCTCCCGTTACATGCACATTCCGACTGAGTTATTGCTGATCCTGTTAAGGAATTGGGGCCTAAAATCCAATGACAATTTTACAGGATTTTCTGAAATCGAGGTTCAGTCGTGTTCGCGTTGCGGCATTTGCATCGATACCTGTCAAATGAATTCACAGGGGAAAAATGCAACTACCCAAATGGTCTATTTCCTGCGCGATTACCGTTACGGCCAGCTCAACCCCGACCTTTCCGATAATTGTCTGCTTTGTGGAAGGTGTACACTCGCTTGCCCGGTTGGGATCGACCTTACCCAACAACGGGTGCTGCAACGCAAAAACAATACTTTTCAAGATCCTGATGGATTTAGGTATTTGCCTATTAATCAAAATATTGATAAAACAGAGGTTATCTATTTTGCCGGATGCATGAGCCATTTGTCGCCAGGCATCAGTCGTTCGATGGAAAAGATTTTTAAAGCTGCCAGGGTTAACTATCTTTTTATGGACAGGGATGGAAGTGTTTGTTGTGGACGGCCACTTAAACTATCAGGACAATTTGAGGCTGCAAAGAAACTTGTCGAAAATAACCGCCAGCAGATTATCGCATCAGGAGCAAAAATACTCGTTACCTCTTGCCCAATCTGCTACAAGAGTTTTAAGGAAGATTACAACTTGAAAATCAGGGTGCTGCACCACAGTGAATATCTGCCGGAACTGATTTCGCTGAAAAAAATCAAGGTCCTTCCCACAGGAAATCATGTTGTCTTCCACGACCCATGTGAACTGGGAAGGGGTTCTGGAATTTATGAGCAACCCAGGAACTTGCTAAAAAAGTTCACCGATTTGAGGCCATTGATGCAGGAAAGGAGTGATTCCCTATGTTGCGGTGGAAGCCTTGGAAACCTTTCGATGGAACCTGAAGAGCGCTGCGCCATCCAGAAGGCAACAGCCGATTACCTGAATTCAGGCAATCCCGAAATTATCGCCACTTCCTGTCCCATGTGCAAGAAGAGCATCACTCAATTCTCTTCAACTCCGGTAAAAGACATTGCGGAATTGGTGGCTGCAAACCTTGGCAAAATTGACAATGAAAAGCAAAGGACATCAAAATCGAAGAAGCTGCAAGAAATTCTGGACCTTCAATAACCAAAGTCCATTGAATCAACTAAAAAGAGTCCTTTCCCCCTTGTCGCAACTGCAAATTTCAAAAACGTTCCTGAATTGGGGTTAAACATGATTTTGTTAATAGCAACACCAATCTTTCCACGATAGGTTTCGAAATTAGTCACTACACTGATTTTTGAATCCAGACCTGCAACAACATATGCATCGTTTCTAGCATCAACAGACAATAACCAGTCTGATCCGAAACTTTGAATCTCCTCTTTTTTTATAAGGCTTCTGTTTCTGATATCCCATTTGATCAGTTTGGAATCATCACCACATGAATATAATCTGGTTCCATCTTTGCTGAAACACAAATCACGGACACAGCTTTTATGCCCTTCCAGATTGACAATCGGTTGTCCGGTGTTTGCATTGTAAAGCCTGATTGTTTTGTCCTGTGAACCTACTGCAAGAAGTTGCCCGTCAGGACTGAATCGAACAACAGTGACATCTGATGTCAGATCTGCAATTTTATAGACCATTTTTTCACCTGCGATATCATAAACCACAACCGTTTTACCAGAAGAGCCAGATGCCAATAGATTTCCGTTACTATTCAGGTTTAAGGTTGTAATCACCCCATGGTGAAAGTCCAGTTTTTTAAAGACTTTCCCCGATTGAACATTCCACAATACAATTGTACTGTCCAATCCTCCGCTTATTAGCAACGTACTGTCCACCGATAGGGCAATGGTAAGGATCGGTCTGGAATGGCCATAAATCAACCTTTTTATCAATCCTTTGGTTTGCAGGTCATAAAAACAAATCTGGTCCGATTCCGGGAATATGATGGTCTGGCCGGACTTTGAAAAGCAAAAGTCGTAAACGATCCCCGAAAAATCCCCGATCCGGTTCCTGAGCTCAACCGTGGCGTATTTTGGCTGCCCAAATCCATTTGTCAAAGTTAGATTTGCCAGTAACAACAAAAAAATGGTCCTGGCAACTTTTAAACAATTCATAAGCCCTTAATAATTAAACTGTTTATTCCGAGATATTGCGAAAAATACGCCAAAGTTCATCGAATAAATGATTACACGTTCGGTTTTCAGATCGCTTTTAAACGAAGTCAGAAGTGAATTGCCCGACAATTTTATCCCAACCCGTTGAATGATATAGTATTCCATCGAAGGCGTAAGCGACAGTCCTAGCCCGGTTGAAGGTCCTTTGAGGATCAGGCTTGAACTTTCCTGTACATTTCCGCTGGTACTCCAAACCGTATTGTCAATGGTAACCGTCCGTTCGCCGGTATGACTGACAACGACAGGTGCTACTCCGAACTGTAACCTGAACCTGTTCCTCCATCCAGTCTCTTTATATGGCAGAAAAAGAGTGGCATTTAAACCACCAGTAACCATCTTTTCTCCATTCACTTTAATGATTTGAAAATCCTTGTCTCCCTGCTGGGGGATTCCCGGCAAAACCAGCGATCCTTCGATCCCAACTTTCAACCAGGGAAGGACATTGTATAGATAGTCGGCCCTGACTGAAATTGCAGTATTATCGATCCCTTTCGGGAAAAAGAGGTGGTCCGGTCCTCCGTAAACAACCTTTCCAGCCGAAATGCTCAGGAAACTCCTGGTATTGACAATCTGACCTTTAGATCCTGAAAAGAATGCGAAAAGTAGGATAATTGGGAAAATATATTTCTTCATTCTACTGATAATCAAGGATTAAATTTATAAACATACCCTTCGTTGATGAAATAGACATTGCCCTTTCCATCGGGACAGAAATGATAATTGAAATCGAAATAGAGGATCTTTGGAGTCATGGCCACAAATGTTTCGTTTCCGGTAAACCTGAAAAAATCATAGTACGTATCGCCTGCTCCCCTTGGTTTCGCACAAAAAAACATCTCGCCATCCTTTTCGAAAATATAGCGCAAAGAATTTTCGTACAATCCCGGCATTGATATTTCCCTGATTATTTTCCAGTTGGAAGTTGAAACTACAGCAATTTTACCCATATAATAATCACAGAAATAGAGGTTCCCGTTGGCGGAATGGATATAATGGACGAAGTAATAGTTCAATTTGACATTGCCCAACAAATTCCATTTCTGGTCGAACTGATAGATATCGCCACTGGTTGAAATGGCCAGCAGGTGATTGTTGAAAACTCCAAAACCTGACATGACAAAATCATTGGCAAGTCCATCCCTGCTTACTTCGTCCCAATCTTCTGTTACTTCATTGAATGAGCAGATGACATATTTGCCATTTTTCACAATGTTCAGATAGGTTTTGTTTTCAAAGAAGACCGGCTGGTGGTCGTAATTGTAGTAACCCGGTTTCACACTGATTCTTCCTGTCGATAAGTCAACAATTCTCATATCACTGCTTTGCGGTACATAGAGCTTCCCATTTGCGGCAAATCCACATCCAATACTCGACGATTGACCCATTTGATCGGTCAACCGGGAATTGTATGTGAAAAAGTCTTTACAGGTTAAAGTTCCCGGATATTTATAAATGTTATTTTCAGTCTTAATTTCGACCTGATAATCACCGCTCCCTATAATCCTGCCATTGCTAATACTTTGCAATGTATTCCCTGCTGTTGCCACGCTCAGGTTCCTCACAACAAACGACCTACCGCTTTGCAGATGGGTAAATTGGTAATCGGTAATGACAGGCAAATTTTTCCCATTCACCTGCAACGCAACATCCCGATTAAATACCTGTGGTGAAATTGATTCAATTACAGGGGCTTCAACAGTAAAAATTTCAATATTGGAATAACGTCCTGAAGCATAGATCTGCAAAGAATAGTTGCCCGGGTCAAGTTTACCTGAGTGCCACCAATGGTCGGAAGATTCGTAACTTGACAATGAAAACGAACGGCCATCCACAGCTTTGATCAGATGCCCCTGTCCCGCCCCATTAAAATACATCCCCAAAGAAGTCCATGAGATTGTTTCACAATAAGTGTAACTACTCTTCAACATCTTCTTAATAACCGGGGCACCATGAATTACAACTACCTGATCGACTTTGGGATATTCTATTAATGGCCATTGCAGCGATTTCTTCCCGATCTGAACATCTATCACAAAACTCTTTGCCTGATAATGTCCCCTTAAAACAAAAGTCAGGCTATCTTTCCATTTATGGGTCACAATCAATGAATTGGTCCCGTAATTCTGAATGAGTACAGCGTCCATATTCTTGATATCCACAAAGACCCTCCTGAAATCGATGTTCTTTGCGTACAATTTGATGGTATCCCCAATGTAAGCGGAGCCAGGCTTGCAAGGCAAAATGGTCTGTTCAAAGTAGTGAAAATTAGGGGTAACGGGGTAACTTGTTGTGAACCGGATCAGTTCAACCTTCACCGATTTTTCTGCTTTTATATAAGGGACTACGAATGAGAGCGATTTTCTGGAAACATTCACCATTTCCGTTGCCTTTCCATCAAAAAGAATTTGGGTGTTATAAATGGAAAAATTATCGCCACTGATCATTACAGTGTCGGGGTACGATCCTTCCGTTTTCAAAATCCTTGAAATGACAGGTGCTGCCAATTGAAAAGGAATACCTTTTGTGCTTTTGATCCCGTTCACATTCACAAAAATGGTCTGTGATCCATCCTTTACAATGGGAACAACAGCATATAATGTATCTTGTTTGAGCCAAATATTTGTACAGGCAGAATCATTGAACAGCACCTTATTCCCTTTTCCAAAATAGTCGAAGTACTTACCCGTGATCCTAATCGTATCGCCCCATAAACCCGTTGAAGGGAATACTTTTGAAATTTCGGGTTGTGGTAGATGGGTTGTTTGGAATTCAACCCTGTTCCCAAGAACTTCGTATTTATCGGTTTTGGCCCATGCCCTTACATAATATTTGACATCAGGCTTCAGGGACATAGAGACATTTACTTCAAATTTAGAAGGTTCCCGATCCGATCCTGCCGGAAGTACAACCGGATTTTTAAAACCGATATCGGTAGCGAGATGAAAACCATATTGAATGGACCGGTAACTGCCCGATAAAATAAACTCACCAGTAATCGAAATCCCGTCACCAGCTATGACCTTATCTGTGCGCAGCAAAGGTTTTACTTCGGCAATTGGCCCTTCACGTTTGCATCCGAATAAAATCAGTAAAATAATTAAATAAGATAATATCCTCATATTTAATATGTTATAGTTAATTAAGTTGTTTTTGTCGGATAAAGTCTGCAAGGATCATAAAGTGTTATAAAATTCATTCAATTACGGTTTTGAAGGGTCGAACTCCCAAATAAATGAATCGGCAGTATTGTAGGAATTTCGTCCTCCTACAAAGTAAGCCTTGGCCCCGATCGTGAAAACAGAAGGATAATACCTGAAGACAATATCAGGAACTTTTATCGTGGAGAAGTACCCGCTAGCTGGATTATAAACATAAACCACATTATAGATCGAGTTAATATAACCAGTTGATCCTAAATTAAATGGGAGCAATTGTGAAGAGTTCCCGTTAATGGATGTGATATTTGGCAATTCGTCCCAGGTGGTTCCATTAAACTGTGAAGACTTCCAGGTACTCAATTTATAAATTGAATTATCAATCGTCAAAATAACATCCCGTGTCGAAATATCAGGTATTTTTAATTCCTCCTTCCAGACATTTGTGATCAGATCGTAACTCCAGCAATCGTCCATATAGATTTCATAACCTACCGGACTTTCACCTGGATCAGGGTAACGCAACCCTGCACCCAAATAAATGCGGCCATTTGAAACCCACGAAAGTGCATCTCCCCTTGCTTTACCGCCATAATCGGCCAACTTGGTCCAACTATCGGTAGCCGGGTCATACTGGTAAAAGTCTTTGAAAGTATCATGGCTATTATATCCAATCCCCAATCCGACATACGCTTTACCTTTCATGACGATCGCTGTCTCATTGAGTCGACAGACACCTGGGAAATCTGCTTTGCGGGTCCACAAATCTGTTAGTGAGTCATATTCCCAAAAGTCCTTGAAAAGACCGCTTCCAGCACCGATTCCAAAATATCCTTTACTTCCGATCGTGAATGCGATACCACCTGCCCGGATATTTCCAGGGAATGCATTTTTTCTTGTCCATTTGCTTCTCCAGTCGATCTGAAGGTCTTTGGAAGCTTTTGCTGACAGTTCCCCTACATTGATGGTGATCCCTGCCCCTTTGATGACCGATACTTCATGGTCAGGAACAATGGCTTCCGGGAATTGAACGACCAGTCGTTGAGTGGAACCTTCCAGTATTTGTGCCTGGACACCATCTATAAGTACCTTATTATTCGAGATTACCGGATTGAAATTTGCACCGTTTATCGTTACAATGCCTGTTTGCAGGTGAATAGAGTCGGGTGTGAAACTATTGATCAGCAGATCCTTCAATTTCAAGGTTGTGACTGAAGTAATAAAACCGGTTGGACCCTTGACATTCACAGTCGATGTTTTAACGCCATATGAAACAGGCATGACGATTTTGATCAGATTTTCGGAGCTATAAGCAAGGACCATTTTCAGGTTATTCAAATTGACCTGAGGAGCTATTTTTTTTGAAATCAGATTCGTACCCCTGATATAAATGGTGTCGTTAAAAGTAACCGTCTCGGGTGTTACAGAAGTAATTACCGGAAGCTTATAAGTAAACGAACTAGTGCCCACGATCGTTTTGCCCATTATGGTAACCGATAAATTCGGAGTCAGGAAGTTGTCTTTATCAGGTATTGCAAACCGTATGATTGAATCACATATGGAAGCGACAGGAACGACCAAATCACCTAATTTCACAACAACGTCCTTGTTGATCGACCTGAAATTTTTACCTGTAATCTTTATTGTATCACCCCATGTTCCGTTTTTTGGCGTAAAATCAAGAATTACAGGTGCATCGCTTCCCTGACTTACAAAACTCACATATTTCCCATAAACAAGGGTGGTGGAAGTTTTGATATAAGGTTTCGCATAATAGGTAACTCCTTTTACCATTCCCGAATGGATCTGGGCACTGAACCTGGTGCTGTTTAACTTTCCCTGAATAATCTGCTGATCGTTAATAGAGGTGTAAGGACTAATTGTTAGGCCCCACACAAACCCATATTCAATAACCTCGGATACATTGCCGGAAATGATCTCCGCATTAAACACTGCACCCGATTCGCTTACATCGGTCACTTCAAGTGTATTTAGCCGGGGGTACTCCATTGAAGCCACTTCTTCTTTTCGGCAGGTAGTCAACCCGCTTAATATCAATAATATATAGAATATATTTTTAAAGTTTTTCATGATCTTTGAAGATTTGTCAAAAATAAATACCTGCATTGATGTGGATTGTTTTTAGGTGTGTCGAATACAAACCGATGTCGGGGTGATTGCCCATACCACCAGAATTGCTAAAACCAATGTTGATAAATGGCACGTAACTTTCTGATTTCCGGTAATCGATACCAACTTCAAAATTGTATCCAATCAATAAATTTGATGCTTTTAAATCGGTATATTCCTGAGTGGTTATGATTGAATTTGAATAACTTTCCTGAATACGCCGCCCATCAGATTTAAGGAACCTGATCAAATTTGCGCCAATCAGTAAAGTTGGCCTGAAATTTCCTTTTGGCCATGTGTATTTGAACCCTCCTTTAAATTTTAGTGAAGTGGTGTGAAGATGGACTTCCTCAAATGCTCTAATCGATTCGATCAAACCTGTACCGTAAAAGTAATTCTTCGCAAATTCGGCAGAAACCTGAAACGATATTTTTTCATTCAGATCGGGCATGGACGCATTCATCACAATTCCAACTGAAGCCGAACTCGCCATTTTAAAACTAACATCTTCATAAACAGCAATATCAGAAAATTTCAAGGTTGTATTGTTCATTGACACAAAGGGGGCAAATCGATAACGCATCACTGGTAATTGCTTCTCATAGATGATGCACTTTTCACCATCGCATTTAATGTCGTGATATCGCTTCGTAATATCAATCAACGACTTATTCTCAAATCTAGCCTTGTTGATCAGTGGGAAAATTTGGGGACAATCACCAAATGCATATTTGAGCATGCCCACAAAATTCTTCGAATCCCGAATATAATCTTTCCCTTCAACCGTTATGGTTTTTGTTTGATTGGTCAGTTCAATTAATTGACCATCCAGTTTTTCGATAAAATAATGATTTTGAGTTATATCCGCATAAAAATACAAATCCGATATACCGTTGACCAGATATTCAAGAAATATCTGAACTTCCTTGTCGTTGGATTTTATAATTTTAGAAACATAATATTTGCCATCTATAAACCTGTAACCTTTAATGGTCTGTGGGGTAAATTCCTGAACAGATGAATTCAGGTCTGGTTTAAAGTCGCATCTTTTTGCATTGCGCGTGTCGCCACGGTAATCAATTAAACCATGAAGGGTATCATTCTCGTTGGTAATCACATAACCCTGCTGAAAAAGTGTTTGACCCTGTAAATCAGATAGATATGACAATAAGATCAGAAATATCAGGTAAACCTTTGATAATAAATTCATAATAAGAACGTTTCAATAAATACAATTCTATGTTTAAATGTGAGGTTATTTGGTTAAAATCCGGGAACAAATATGATTGGTATAATTGAGAATAATGATGATATTAATAATTATTTTAAAATCAGCATTAATTTAAAATAATTATTAATAACGCAAATCATCCTATAAACCTGACAGCGTCTTTTTACCTGTCAGCGTTTATAGGATGTTAAGATTGTTCAACTTTTTTCAGAACCTGATATTGTATTTTATCTTAAACCGCAATGCATTGTCGGTCATAACATAGCGTTCCAAAGGTTGGGAAATACTGGAGGTCCACACAATATAGATCTCGTTGCCTGGAACAATAATCCACTGAAACCTCGACTGGATACCAATCGTTTTGGAATAGTTGTCGTATTGCAAATAATTATAAAGTGTAACTGAGGGGCTGAACAGAATATTGGCATTCATCTGGTAGATACGAGCAGTAAAATTCCCATCCGGAAGGCTCACATCATTCTGTTTGTATTTTACACCAAGAAAGAAGGGTACGGCGACTTTATAGTTGACGCCAAAGTTAAAATCTTTGCGTGACCCATTGTAAAAATTGCCCCAGACATAGGAACTTGTCACAGCAAAATTGCGGCTGCCGGCGGTCAGGAAATTCAGCGTATTCCTGTAAAACTGGTACTGACCAATTGGGATCACATGTGTTGAAAAAATATTGAATGCCTTTTCGAGGTTTTCGGTATTTTGGCTTAACGACCATGAAAGCTCTTCACCAGATTTAAACCGAAGATAGATAGGGGCAATATTTATTGATCTGGTTTGCAGTATATTGGAAAAATTCACGATATGGTCAAACCCAATCCCTGTATAAACCTGCATAAGGCCCCATTTGTTGGGACGTGGCCCTATTTTAATATTGCCATATGACTCTTTGATATTGGTCCTGGGGACAAAACCCATTCCGGCAACAAAATTCTCGCCGATCTCGTGGTGTCCGATATTAAAATAGAGGTAATCGTTCGGATAACTGAATGTAGCTCCCCACGATTTGTCATGATCTGTCAACCCTTTGGTATTCGATTTAAGGCCAAAAAGGATCAGAGAAAGGTTTTTGTTCTTCCTGAATTTTGAGGTGGCCAGTTTCACATCGATCCCACCGACTACGTTTTCCATTTGAGAAACAGCATTTCCATAAGTGCCGATCACACCGATTGAGGAGGCTTCCCCCAGGTTTCGTGAAACCCGTGCAACAGAAAAATTGGTATTTCCAGTTGTGTGGTCATCGTTCACGTGCATCACCCCAATATTCCAATTGCCAATTGTACCAGTCAGTTTGCCAGCATAATTAATTTGTATGGGAGACCCATTGTTATTGAGACCCATACGGCGTGAAAAAAATGGGATAATCGCCTTGCCGTAAGGATTGGAGTCGTCGCCCGATATTCCAAACAAAAAATGGCTCGATCCATCCAGAAAAAAGTCCCTCCTTTCGGGAAACAAAAGATCGAAGCGCGTCAGGTTGATTTGCCTGTCGTCAACGGCAGTTTCGGCGAAATCGGTATTGATCGACACGAGGGATTTTAAACTTGGCGTAATCTGATAAAATATGTCCAATCCCCCATCAGCATGATAATTATTTTTAACATCAGGTTTAATGTCCACACCACCTATTGCATAAGGCGAAACATCAAGTCCGATCCCTTGGGTAATATTTTTGATCCCTTCGAGCAAACCGGCATCGGAAACCTGAAATTTAAAGTTATTGAGATTTGCAGAAGGCCAATAGGCGGATTCCATTTTCCGTTTGATGTGCCGAATAAATTTTATTCCCCAGGTTGACAGGCTTTTGTCGAAACCGATTGTTTTAAAGGGAATTGACATTTCGGCTTCCCAACCGTCAGCAACAATTCGAGCCTTCGATATCCAGACACCATTCCAGTCTTTGTTGAATACAGCACCATTTTCACTCACTGTAGCATCACCAAAGGAACCCCGCGGCCCGATCTGAAACCAATATCCATTGCGGTGGTCAAGGTAGGTATCCAGGATAACCTGAACCCTGTCATCATTACCAAGACTGGCATCGCGGGCCAATTCTTTAGCTGTGATTTTTTTTGGATCGTCATAACACTTAACCCCGACATACAGATGGCTTGCATCGTAACAAACATAGAGTATTGTTTTTTCAGAAACTGGTTGCCCGAAATTAGGTTCACGTTGGTACAATTGATCAATCCTGGCAGCGGTTGTCCATGCCTCATCATTCAGATGCCCGTCAATGGTAGGAGGTTTTGTAATAAAGACAGCTTTAATCGAAGGTTGTGACATACCGATTGTCGAAACCAGCATGAAAAAAAGGAAGAACCGCAGTGAAAGATCCGTCATATCAGAAAGTTTGTTTTCAGCCGCCGAAAGTAGGGAAAAACTGAAACATTCTGTTACGGGGAAAAGCGTTATTTTTGATATTATTGATCAATTATAAGTGGCTGGCGACTGGCAACTGGCGGCTGGCAGTTCGTTCTTAAAATAAATCTGGATTTCTGGATTTTGATAGTCTGGATTCCCAAAATTAAGATACAACTGGAAATTGGCTACTGGCGGCTAGCAACTGGCTTTAGCTGCAAGTGCTGTAATTTTTGACTTTATTCCAAATATAATTTAGGAATTTCAAAAATGATCACATCTAATCTGCGCTGTAATGCCTAGACGATACAAAGGATGTTACACTCGATTTATAATCTCATCATAAAAAGCGATTGGAAATCACTCGACCCGCAAGCTCACTAATCCAGCCACATAGCCAGCAGCCTGTTGCCATCCAACAATAGCATGCCGCCAGTCGCCAGCCGCCAGCTTACAAATCAACATCCTTCCTGTTCTCCTTTATCCTGCTTTGGATTTTTTTTGATTCGATACGCCTCTCGACAGAAGCTTTTGAAGGTTTAGTGCGTATTCGTTTTACTATTGGCGTAAGTGCCTTATTAATAATAAAATAGAATTTTTCGACCACTTTATCCCGGTTTGAAAGCTGTGACCGTTCCGTTTGGCAAACAAGAACCAACTCACCCAGCTTATTGATTTTATTGGCCAGTTTTTCCGTAATAATCATTTTTTCATCTGAGAATAATGCGGAGCCCCCGATGTTGATACGCAATTCCACCTTAGTGCTCACCTTGTTCACATTTTGACCACCCGGCCCGCCACTTCGCGATGCCTGAAAAACAAATTCATTTTCAAAGTTCCTCTCCCTGACGTCCATCTGACACAAATTTTCGCAATTGTAATCAAAAATTCCCCTTATTGATTGGTAAAATCGAAATTATTGTTTGAAGCAAAAAAAACTATTCTATTTTTGATCGGATTTTAAATTTCATAAATAAGGTAAATAAGGAGTTTATTAATATTTAGTTGAATTACAATATTTTACAATATGGATATAAAAATTGAACCTCACTGGAAAGAGCTGTTGAACAATGAGTTCGAAAAACCCTATTTTTCTGTATTAACCGACTTTGTAAAATCAGAATATGCAACGCAAAAGGTCTATCCTCCTGGAAAGTTGATTTTCAATGCGTTCGATAAATGTCCGTTCGATAAGGTTAAAGTTGTGATTTTGGGTCAGGATCCATATCATGAACCCGGACAGGCGCATGGTTTGTGTTTTTCGGTTCCTGATGGTGTTCCCCATCCACCTTCGTTGCAGAATATATTCAAAGAGATTCTTGAAGACCTGGGAATACCGGTTCCCAAATCGGGCAATCTGGAGCGATGGGCAGAACAAGGTGTGTTCTTGTTGAACGCTACCCTGACTGTAAGGGCACATCAGGCAGGTTCGCACCAGAAAAAAGGGTGGGAAACCTTCACCGATCAGGTCGTGCGCTTGTTAAATGACTCGGATAACCACCTTGTCTTTGTACTCTGGGGAGCTTATGCACAACGTAAAGGGGAATTTATCAATGCTAAAAAGCATTTGGTTTTGAGTTCCGTTCATCCCTCTCCATTATCTGTCCACAAAGGTTTTTATGGAAACCACCATTTCAGCAAGGCCAATGAATTTTTAACCAGACAAGGAAAAGAGCCGATAAGGTGGTAATATGATTTGAAAAATCGCAATTTCCCCTATTAAATAATGTATCTTTGTATGATCAAAAAGTCAGGAAGATGAAAAAGATCCCTTATGGTATAAGTAGTTACGAAACAATCAAAACTGATAACTACTATTATATTGACAAAACAAGGTATATTGAAATCTTGGAAAATTACGGTAGCAGGTATCTGTTTTTTCTTCGTCCGCGCAGGTTTGGCAAAAGCCTTTTCGTTTCGATGCTCCACCATTATTACGATATCAAACAAAAAGAGAATTTTGAACAGCTTTTTGGAGATACCTACATTGGCAAAAACCCTACTTCCGCGCGTAATACTTTTCCGATTCTGCGCTTTAACTTTTCGATGGTTAAAACCTTTGGAAGTATTGAAGAGATAGAATTGTCGTTTTCACAATATATATTCGATGCGCTGAGAAATTTCGTGAACAGATACAACGATCTATTTCAATTATCCGAAATTATTGTCAAGGATTTATTGGCAACATATCGTGGAAATACAGATGTGCTGAGGAGCCTATTTATGTTGCTCAGCGAACAAAACATTAAGGTCTATGTAATTATAGACGAATACGACAATTTTGCCAACAATATTTTAACAGAACATGGCGAAGAAGCCTACACGAAAGTGACCCACGCCGGTGGATTTTTGCGCAACTTTTTTACCATCTTGAAGGGCCTGACCGACAACCGCGAAATCGACCGCCTGTTCATTACCGGCGTTTCGCCATTGGTTATGGCCGATGTTACAAGCGGTTTCAATATTGGCGACAATATTTCGCAAGACCCACAACTGTCGGCGATGGTGGGCATTACAAATGACGAGGCAAAAGAAATACTCGGTTATTACAATTCGTTTGGCATTTTTGATCAACCAGTTTATTCTATCCTGGCCGATTTCGACCAATGGTACAATGGTTATTCGTTTAACCAAAGACTTGAAAGAGTGTATAATACCATTTCTGTATTGTATTATGTGAATCAATATATCAAAACTGATAATAGGCCCATCATCTTGACCGATGAGAACATGCGTACAGATTACGGCAAGTTCCGGCTGTTGCTTACCAAAGACGATAAACTCAACGGCAGTTTTTCGGTTTTAAGGACGATTGTCGAAACGGGCGAAGCTACCGGGGAATTTGTCCGCAGTTTTGCCTTGAACGAATTGATCGACAAGGAAAAATTTCTTTCGCTCCTGTTTTATCTTGGGTTTACTTCCATCAAAGAGATAACACCTTTTGGGAAATATACCTATACGATACCCAATAAAATGATCAACACTATATTATGGGAATTTATACAAAAGTCAATAAATGAAGTATATAACCTAAATATTGACAGGTATTTCCTGGGAAATGCCTTTAGCGCAATGGCCAATCAAAACAATTGGAAACCGGTTTTGCAATACATTGTCGATAAATTTTATGAAGCGGTTTCTATACGCGATTTCGTATTTCACGAAGAAGGGATAAAAACCTTTCTCCTGGCCTGGTTGAACATGACCAATCTTTTCAGGGTTTATAGCGAAAAAGAGTTGAACCAGGGTTTTGCCGATATTTATTTGGAACCGGAACCCCGATATATTGACTTTGTAAAATATGGTTATATTATTGAACTAAAATACATAAAGTCAGAATTTCTGAAATCGAAAAAGAAAGCCGAGCCGGAAATTAAACGGGCAATCGAAACCGCAACGGCCCAACTTGACCAATATTCACCTTACAGCAATTGTACGACCACCAAAATTATAATCGTGGCATCGGCCAGGAAGTTGTTGTACATGGATTTAAAATCTAACCAATAAGTCCATAGGTTGGGTTTTTATACATTTTCAAATTCTCAAATTGATGCATTTTCAAATTCTTCCTTTCCCAATCCCACCCATTCCATTTCACTCATCATCCTCGTCCACATCCCTATTTTCCTTAGCAAAACAAATTTATGCAGGCTATTTGTTTTCAATGAAATTGTATATACTTTTGCGGCACTCATTTTTAAGAGTATAATTGTTTAATGTAAATCTTTAAAAGTATGTTGAACCAGTACGAAACCGTTTTCATTGCTACTCCCGTTTTATCTGAGGCTCAGATAAAGGAAGCGGTAGGAAAGTTCAAGGATCTGATCGCTGCAAGTGGCAGTGAACTAATCCATGAAGAGCATTGTGGTCTTAAGAAATTGGCCTACCCCATCCAAAAGAAATCGACAGGATTTTACCATCTTTTCGAATTCAAGGCCGATCCGGCGTTTATCGGAAAACTTGAAACCGAGTACCGTCGTGACGAACGTATCATCCGTTTCATTACCCTGAAACTGGATAAATACTCCGCTGAGTACAGCGCGAAGAGACAAAAGAAGGTAAATGCAAAAACTCAAAAGGAGAACTAAGCCATGACCAC
>JBAXWR010000259.1:0-10736 GCA_037128295.1 Mariniphaga sp. | reverse complement strand
AAATCCACACCCCATGAATAATGCCAATATACATTCAATGCTGAAACCTTTGACGACCACCCATCCTTATTCGTTGTGATACAAGCTCCTTTTTTGTGTGATAGCGTAGGGTTTGGTTTTTTTACCGGTTCTTCTTTTGCCGGATCCGGAATTATTCCAGATGATTTATTCGAACATGAAATAACATTAATAATCAGGAATATACACAAGAGTCTGTATTTCATCTTTATAGGATGTATTTGAATTGAAATAAAGCAATAAAAAAGGAGTTGGAGCTGTCCAAAAAGTATCTTTTCCCGCAAAGTTCACTAAGGTTTCGCAAAGATCGCAAAGTTAATTATTTGTATTATAAGCTTTTGCGATCCTTGCGTTTTTATCTTTGTGAACCTTGCGGTAAATATTTCAGACTTTTTGGATACCCTCTTATTCTACCAGCCCGTATTTTGTTTCAGGTTACTGTTCTTGTAAAGTTCCGACAATGGGATCGGATAATAATTCATTTTGTCGTCATAAACACGGCTTTCCACCAGTTTTTTTGTATAAGAATAGGTTCCGTCTGTATTTTTGGCAATATCCATTCCATAAATACTTTTGGTGGTACTTCCAATTTTCCAACGTCTGATATCCCAGAAACGTTGTCCTTCGAAAGCCATTTCTACGCGACGTTCATTTTGTAATTTTAGACGAAACTGATCTTTGGTCAATCCTGTAGGGAAAGCAGGCATTTTTGCCCTTGTACGAATCAGGTTCACAGCTTGAAGAGCTGTCATTCCTAAACCGGCGGCATCTTCCGGTCCGTAAGCTTCATTCATCGATTCAGCATAATTCAACAGGACTTCTCCATACCTGAACAATACCCAGGTGTGTTGCTTGGTACTGGTGCTGTTTGGATCAAGACTGACACTTTCGATCACATATTTTTTAAGATAGTACCCTGTTTTTGTAGCATTCGTCTTGGGATATGCATTTGCCCCGCCTATCCAACATTCAACCGCCTTACTTTTAAAGGTAGAAGTATTGTACAGAATGGTCAATGCAAACCTTGGATCCCTGTTGGCATATGGATTGGCAGGACTATAACCGGAATTCGGATCAGAAATATTTAAACCGTTGGTTTTCATTTCATAAGAATCGATCAGGTTTTGTGTCGGACAGTTTCCGGTATTTCCGCCTTCATAACCTATCGGGAAATTGGCTATTTCAAAATAATTTTGATTTCCTTCCCGTCTATCAAGAATAAGCTCCGGACTTGTAACATTGTTGAGGAAATTATTGTAATTGGCTTCTAAACTAAAGGTTGCAGCATTTATGACGTCCTTTGCAGCTTTCGCAGCATCAATCCACTTTTGAGCAGTACCCGATGGATTATGTAGTGGACTGGCTGCATAAAGCAATGTGCGTGCTTTTAATGCCATTGCGGCTCCCACTCTTACGCGGCCTGTTTCCTGAGCGGAGGTGAAACCTACGTAAGTGACTGGTAAAAGTGGGATGATTTCATTGCATTCTGAAACGATAAAACTAACAATGTCATCAAACGAAGCCGCTGTAACAGCATTTGCCTCAGCATCGGTTAAAACAGTTTTAATCAATGGCACATCACCATATCGCTGGATCAATTGCAGATAGAAGAACGCTCTCAAAAACCTGGCTTCATTCGGATAATTGTTGAACTGTGCCATTTTATCGGCATAGGTATCTGTCCATTTATAATCATCAAACGTGCGGCCTTTTATTCCATCTAAAAATAAATTTACGGCCCTGATCCCGGCATACATATTGCTCCATTGATCGTCCAGATTTAAAATGGAACTCCAACTGCCATCATTGAATTTCTGAACCGATGAATAATCCAGCACAAACTCAGCATCATCCGTTGCCGACTCACTCATTGCGCCGCCAATCGGGTTAAAACCTAACGGTAATCTGGAATAAATGTCAGCCAGAAAGTTTTGCGTCCTATTCCAATCAGAGAATACATCATTTTTATGCAAATAGGATGTCTCGCTATAATCCAGATAGTTACAGCTTCCCAAAATGAACGTGAGAAGTCCGACTAAGCCAATTAATTTTATTCTTTTCATAACTCTTCGTTTTTTTAATGGTTTAAAAAGCAACATTGACCCCAAGATAAAAAGTTCTCAATGTCGGATAACCCGTACCTATTTCTTCCGGATCCATAACTTTTACTTTGTCGATAGAAAATAAGTCCATACCTCTTACGAATAATCGGGCTTTGTTCAATTTGAATTTTTCAATGCTCTTTTTAGGCAATTCATAATAAACTTCGGCAGTCCTCAGTTTAAGATAACTGCCATTTTCTATCCACGTTGAATTTGACCTGAAATTGTTGTCACTGTTCAATGTTGTTAAACGTGGTAATGTCGCTGAATTGCTTGTTGTTGGAGTCCAATGGTTATCAGAGAAGGAAGAGATTGTTTTGTTTCCGCTCAGGGGCCAAAATACACTCGGGGTATTCAGATAAACCGATTGGTGAGCTGTTCCCTGGAATACAGCATCTATCCCAAATCCCTTATAATTGAAACCAAGATTGAAAGAATAATAGATCTCGGGATAAGACGTATTGTATCCAAGCGGTACATTATCCAACTCATTGATCAAATTATCTCCATTCTGATCCTTGTATTTAAAATCTCCAGGTTTCACAGTTGAAAATAATTGCCTCGGACTGGTGGAAACATCATTCTGATCCTTAAAAAAACCGATTACCTGCATCCCGAAAACCTGTCCAATTGGGTTTCCTGTACGTTTCAAATAATCCAGTGGTTGATAACTTTCTGCCATTTCGATGACCTTATTTCTGGTAAATGACAGTTGGCCCCCAAAATGGTAGTTTAGACTACCTATTTGATCTTTCCAGTTCAGGCTGGCTTCTATTCCTTTATTACTGGTTATTCCTAGATTTTGAAACTGTGGAGTAACCCCCAAAACACTTGAAATTTTGCCTGCCGTTGTAACCAAGATATCATTCCGCTTGTCGTAAAAAGCATCTAACGTTGCATCCAACTTTCCCCAAATGTTTGCATCAATTCCAATATTTGTTTTATACGACTTTTCGTAGGTCAATTGCTGGGTAGCTAACGTACCTTCCCTAAACCCACCGGTGGCAGTGTTGTTATTTGTAAAGTAATATCCCCCACTTGTGTTATATCCCTGATCGGCAAGATTGGGAGACATCAGGTCATTACCGGTTATCCCCCATGATGTTCTGACTTTCAGAAGTTTAATCGCTTTTGAGTCAGCAAGAAATTGTTCTTTATTTAACAACCAGGCACCTGAAATGGCTGGGAAAAAACCAAAACGGTCGTTTGCAGGAAGGAAATTACCGCCACTGTAAGAAACCGACAAAGCAGCATAATACTTTTGGGCATAATTGTAGTTGGCATTTCCAACCATACTTTGATGTAAGTAGGTGTGATATTGACCATTGTCAACTTTTTTGTCTTGTTGGTACAGCACCATGGCATTCAACGTATTCTGCCCCCAGTAGGTATAATAATTCAACTTGCCCCAGAAATTGCCATGACGCCATTGACCTCCAAGTTGAGAATACGGAGCAAGGGCAGTTTCCAGTCCATAACTGGTATAAATGGGACTAGTTATGGCCCCTGTTGCATCGTGCTGTATGTCAGTGATTTGGTATTTAAAATTTTTCGTTTTACCATCCCAAAAGGTTGCTGCGTTGTCATAGGATACAGCAATCTCGGCTGATAGTCCATTTACTATTTTGTCGAGGTTTTGCTTAACGCTGACATCAAACAGTAAAGTTCGTGAATGAGTCGTAGCGTAGCCGGTGGCAGTGGCAAGAGCCATTGGGTTGTTGTTGTAAATGTTGGTTCCTCCCCATATGCTATTTAAAGTTTTCACCGGAAAAGCAGCGGATGGTACAGAGTAAAGGGCATTAAATATGTTATCCGCTGATGTCCCGGGACGATTGGCATCATAGATATTTCCACCAACATTGATGCGGAAAAGGGTGTTCTTCGTGAGATCAATATCCAGGTTCGTTCTGAAATTCAGACGGGTATATTTCTGTTGGGTACTGAAAATATTGTTGTCTGTATGATTGAACAAACCCATCTCATTTTGATAATTCAGGGAGGTAAAGTATTTAATGTGATCCCCACCACCTGTAAATGTTGTATTGAAATTTGAATTTGTACCAAAATCGCGTAATACCTCCTTGTTCCAGTTCACATTGGGAAACAAATAGGGCGAATCCCCGGATTTAAAGGCTGCCAAATCCGCATTGTTATAACGTACTGGTAATCCATCATTTGTCAATGCTTCGTTCAATGCATTGGCATAATCGTTTGCACCGAAGAATTCAGGAAGACGAAATGCCTGATTCATTCCATATTGATAGGAAACATCCACTTTCAGGGCATTGTTCTGGCCTCTTTTTGTTGTGATCAATAACACTCCATTTGCTCCCCGCTTTCCATATATAGCAAGTGCTGCTGCATCTTTCAATACAGTTGCAGTTTGAATTTCAGCAGTTGATAAAGAAGATAATGGCCTTTCGAAACCATCAACCAGAACCAGAATATTGGCGTTGTTCATGGTTTCATTTCCACGGATAAACATGTCTGGATTTCTGCCTTCGGCAATACCACCATTTTGCATGACAGAAAGTCCAGGCAATAAACCATATAGAGCATTTTCAGGGTTAAGCGCAGAACTCCTGGATATTTGATCGGCATCAACGGTACTTAACGATGATGACAATTCATTTTGAAAAACGGTTTGTCCGTATCCAATATTAAGTAATCTGGATAAATGATCGAGTACAATTGACATGTTAATCTGATCAATGACAACCACTTTACCCTCGTTTGTCAAAGTCCGGACCATCAAATGCAGCCCTGATTCGGCTATCAATGTGAATTTTCCGTTACTGTCAGTGAAATACTTTTCACCGGGTTGTTCCATGATTGTCAGTTCAACTCCCTGCACGGGATTTCCTGATGAATTTGTTACAGTTCCTGTAAATGCCTTTTTTTGGGCATAGGCTGTATTACCGATCATAAAGATGATAACAATCAGGCTCAAATATATGTATCTACTATTTTTTCTCATTTTAAATCAACCTTTTGTATGATTAATTATTCTTTTATAAGTCATTACCATCCAGGATTTTGTACCAACCCGTAAGCCTTATTGATTTCGTTGGTAGGGAAAGCGCTCAGGTACCATTTTGGAGACCATGTCGTTTTCCAGAAACGCACAGGCAAATCAGTAAGTGTATAGGTAAACTGTCCAGCCGTATTCTTGGTGATATCCATTCCATGCAATGTTTTTGTGAATTCATCTGCCATTTTCCAACGAATCAGATCGTACCAACGAACTTCTTCAAAACCAAACTCGCAAGCTCTTTCATTCAGAACGGCTTTTCTGAATTGTTCCTTCGTTAGTCCAGCAGGTAAATTACTTAAACCTGCACGGCTCCTCACTAAATTCACATATTGATAAGCATCCGCGGTTGGTCCATTATTTACCTCATTCGTAGCCTCTGCATAGGTCAGATAAATTTCAGGAAGTCTCAGATAGGGCCACTCAACCACGGATCCTATACTCGTACTGGTATTTCCTTCAAGCCAAAATTTTCGGGGTCCATACCCGGAATGGGCTGCAGTGCCTGTTCCGTTTGTACGTTCACGACCGCCAATCCAGAGTTCGACTGTTCTTCCCTGATAAGAGTCGCCGTTAACCTGCACTGTTTCGTATAACCTGGGATCGCGATTTTTATAGGGATTCTTTGGATCGTAACCAGAAGCAGCATCAGTAATGGGTAACCCGTTTGCCATCCCAAACATATCCACATAATTCTGTGTGGGGTTCACACAACCATAACCTCCGGCACTTTGATAAAAATAGTAATTGGCGTCCCAATATCCCGGAGATTGGTAACGCACACGGGTCGAGATCAGTAATTCGCCATTTCCTCTTTTATAATATCCATCCTGAAAATCCTTTCTCGGATTACCGGTTTTCACCAACTGATACCCACCTTGTGAATTGACTTTATCAATCAATTCTTTTGCGACATCGGCTGCTTTTTTCCATAATGTAGCGTCGTAAGAGCCATTCCATACATATTTTTTTTGAGCGGCATCCCCATCCAAATACGGAGTGTTGTCATTGAAAAGCGGGCTTGCTCCAAAAAGAAGAACCCTTGCTTTGAGACCCATGGCAGAAGCCTGAGTGAACCGGCCATCCCAGTTACCCAGATCTTCAATTTTCCAGTCCAGATCAGGAATGGCTTTGTCGATCAATGCCACAATTGAATCCATTGTGGCACGTGAAGTTAATCGTGGTAAATTAGTGTCCTCAGTTGGAGTATAGGCGTGATTGACCCAGGGTATTCCACCAAAATTACGATACATGTCACAATAATGGACGGCTATAACCATCCGGGCTTCAGCTTTAAGTGCCTTTTTGGTCTTCTCGTCAGCATCGGGAACCCGATCAACATTTTCGATAAAAGTCCAGCCCCTTCGAATACCAAGCCAGCTATTCTCCTTGGTATAACTATATTTAGTGCTGGCCGAAGTGTTCTCAATTCCGGCATCGTAAACGCCATTGTAATAAAGCTGCATAATTCCACCCCACGAAAGATAGCTATGGTTCAAATCAGAAAGGCCTTCCATAATATCCATTCCCATTTTATTGCCTTTATCACTCCAATCCAGGTTAAGTCCATAAGGAAGAGTTGCATAAGCCCCCCACAATTCCTTTTGGGCGTATTTCAGTGAGGAGAAAATTGTATCGATGGTCACATCGCTACTTGGGGCTTTTTCCAGGAAGTCATTGCCAACCTGTAGTTTATCACATCCCGTCATAAAAAATGTGATAATGACTCCAATATAAAATAAATGTTTCAGTTTCATATGTTTATGTATTTAAGACTAGAAATCTACCTTCAAACCAATATTGTATATCTTCACAATTGGATATTGTGAATCGCTAGCTGTTTTTGACTCAGGATCGGCAATTTTTAATTTGTCGAAAGTCAAAAGATTGTATCCGTTGATGTAGGCCCTCATGGTTTTAATTCCAATCTTACGCAGGAAACCAGCCTGAGTGGTATAGCCAAGTTCGATATTTTTCAAACGAAGGTAAGATGCATCTTTTAGCCAGAAATCGGAGGCTTTCGCGTTATAGGTTGCACCTGCAAGTGACATTCTTGGATAGGTCGCCTGTGCGGCAGTTTCAGGCGTCCACCGACCATCGGCCATATACTTGAGGAGCGCCCGGCTTCCCGTTTCACCAAATGCGATTTTATAGACATCCCCCAACATTCTTGAAGTATGGGTGGCAGCCGACCATAACATATTCACATCAAAGTTCTTCCATTTCAATCCGATTGTGGTCCCCATACTGTATTCCGGATAAACGGGATATCCAATGGCCATCATATCGTTTGTATCGACCTTCCCGTCATTGTTAAGATCTGTGTATTTTAGGTCTCCGGCTTTGGCACCGGCCGGGATCACATCATTTGCGCCGTAAAACCCGTCAGTAACATATCCAAATGGCTGACCTACAGAATGTCCTGTAGCATAAAGATAAGGTTCGCTTTGGGGTATCTCATCCATGAAGACAATTTTGTTTTTGGCATACGAAAGATTAAAATTGACCCAGTAGGTGAAATCCGATACTGTCTGTCTCCAGGTTGCCGCGATTTCATAACCCTGGTTTTTTGTCTTTCCAAGATTAACCGCCGGTGAGGTATAGGCTACAAACCCGGGGATTGTACTTCTGTTCCAGAGTATGTCCTCCCGGTTTTCAATGAAGTAATCGAAATTTAATCCAAATTTTGAACGGAATAGCTTAATATCGACACCATAATTCTGCTTACGGGCCTTTTCCCAACTTACGTAAGGATTTCCAACTAATCCTTCTGTGGCTGCGCCTTGATTGGCTGGATTATTTGTTCCAAAATTATAACCTCCACTGCTCGGATTATAACTATCGGGTAAATAGAGGAACCTGTTGCTGCCCAATTTGTCATTACCGACAACTCCATATGAGGCACGTAATTTAAGGTACTCAACAAGCCCCAGGTTTTTCATAAACGATTCTTCAGATAAAACCCATCCTGCCGATGCCGCGGGAAAAAAACCAAAACGTTTTCCGGGAGCGAAGTTCTCAGAACCATTGTATCCCATATTTAAATCTAGCTGGTAGCGGGTATTGTAGTCGTAAGTGACCCGACCAACCAACCCCACCAGTCCGGCTGGAATATCCGAATATTGACTTGGATAGAATGTTTTGCTCTCGTTGTACAAAACCAGTCCTGCAACATGGTGGATCCCAAAAGTCCGGTCATAATTAAAACCCGCCTCAGCATACCAGTCACGTCCCTTTCCAAATGATTCTCCATAACTGAGGGTTCCATCGCTTCCCTGCTTTTTATAGACAATGGTATTATCAGTAGCCGGATACGTTGTACTAAGGTCATGACCATAGAAAGGCTGATAATAGGCGATGGAAGAGGACCTTGTTTTGGTGTGGGAATAATTTGTATTGTATGCCCCTTTTATCCTGAATGATAGCCCTTGTGTGACAAAATCCAGTTTTTGCACCATGTTGATATCAAGATTAAGGGTGCTTTGAAGCTGATTCATAAAACCCAATCCATAAAACGGGGTCAAACCATCATTTTTGGTGGCCCCCGGAATATATGTACCTTCATTTTTGAGCCATTTTCCATCCACAATCCCGGCACCTGCATAGGGAACTGCCCAATACAAGGCACGGAAGAGTCCCTCCACAACGGCATTTGGTTCATTTCTTACACCAGCTTGGCCTCCAAGCGTAATGCCTAATTTGGTGGTATTGGTCACATCAATGTCAAGGTTTGACCGATAGTTATACCGGTTGTATGTAAAGTTATTCCCACTTGAAAATGTTCTAAACATACCACCCTGATAAGTATTCCCCAATGAAACAAAGTATTTCACACGTTGCGTACCCCCGGAGATAGTAACGTTTTGTTTTGACTCCGGGGCAAATGGCTTCATGACGTAGGATAACCAGTCCGTATTTGGATAAATAATCGGATCGGAATTCGTCCGGAAAGCTTCGATTGCTTTATCCGAAAAATACTGTGAGCCACCATCATTCTTCATGGCTTCGTTGTAGCGAAGAGCATACGTATAGCTGTCAGCAAATTCCAGTAAACGAGTAGGCACCTGCATTCCATAGGATGAGCTAAGCGAAATTTTTGCAGATCCCAAGGTTCCTCTTTTGGTTGTTACGATGATAACGCCATTCGCACCGCGAACACCAAAAACGGCTGTTGCAGAAGCATCTTTCAAGACGGAAATACTTTCAATCTCACCTGGATCAAGTTGATTGAACGAACGTTCCACCCCATCCACAAGCATTAGCGGACTTGATCGATCGGTGGTTAGGGAACCAACTCCGCGGATATAAATTTCGGGGGCATCGGCTCCTGGTTTCCCGGAATACTGGATAGAAGATAAACCGGTTACCCGACCGGCCAGGGAATTACCAACATTCGCATTGGGCGATTGCATCAATTCTTTTGATTCTACACTTGAGACCGCTCCGGTAATTGTCACCTTTTTCTGTGTACCATAACCAATGGCGACCACTTCTTCAAGGCCAATTGTTTCGGCCACTAACTTCACATCGATTTTTGAACGGCCATTAATTTGCTCTTCCAGAGGTTTCATGCCGATAGATGTGAAAAGCAGGGTTTTTGCATTGGAAGGCAAATTTAAACTGAATTTTCCGTCCAAATTTGTTGCTACACCTGTTGTAGTTCCTTTGACCACCACGGAAACACCGGGCAAAGGTTGACCACTTTCATCGGAAACGGTTCCGCTAATACTTCGCTGCGCCCATCCTGCACTTGACAATAAAAGTGCAAAAAACAACAAGCTTAGCTTTTTTAAAAGATTCTGAATTGTTTTTTCCATAAGTAAGAAACTTTTGTTAATAGAGATATTTAATAAGGAATATAATCATCGCAATCAATGCACCATAGAGAACTATGTTGAAAGTGTTAAAAGTGAGAAATTGGAATATCCGGGTATTGTCTTTCTTTTTCATTAGACACGGTTTGTTTCGTTCATTCAGTGTGTTCAAAGTAAATCAGGAAAAATTTGTCAAATGGGGGTCAGATTAATGAAAACAAGGGGTATGATAGGTCAGTAATCGCCTGACCTATTTTTCAAAATAGGGGGGTGGATAAGTCACATATGCAACTTATAAAATTGAAATAGAAGTAAATAAGCAGAATATTTAGAAAATCAGAATCTGAGACTTTGATTTCCTTCCGGCACTGAAACGCTATTGAATCTTTTCCCGGAATTCGGTAGGTGAGCAGTTAAATTGTTTGTGAAAAACCTGCCTGAAATGTTTCATGTCGTTAAAGCCAACTTCATAGGCGATCTCAGAAACTGTTTTGCTTTTATCCTGAAGTAACTGTGCAGAACGCTTTATCCGGATGAAACGGATAAATTCAGCAGATGACAAATTGGTGAGCGATTTCAACTTACGGTAAAGCGACGAATTGCTCATATTTAAAATCTCAGCTAACGTTTCAACAGAAAAGTCCTCATTTTGAAGATTTTTCTCAATGGTTGAGATGCATTTTTTTAGGAGTACCTCATCTGCTGATTCAATTTCAATATCCGAAGGTTCAAGACGAATCGATTTGCTGTATTGCTTTTTTAGTTTTTTCT
>JBAXWR010000258.1:0-10750 GCA_037128295.1 Mariniphaga sp. | reverse complement strand
GGGAAGAGCGGTAATTGCGGTTTTAAGATCACTTTCAATAAGGGCATAAACATCAGCAACAGGAGACCGCTTATAATCATATGCTTCGGCAGGTGTTGCAATGGGTTCCTTTACAATGATGACATCACCGAAGCCTTGTACCAGTTGAAAATAATAATAGGCCCTCATAAATTTACACTGCCCTTCAAAATCCAGTTTTAAAGTGTTATCCATCGTTGACCCGGCAAGTTTTGCCAGAACAATGTTAATATTGGTCAAGCCCCGGTATAATTGATTGTACCAGTTCGTGATATTACTTGTTCCTGAATTAATCTGGTAATATTCAATCGCCTCCAAACTTGGCCCCTGGCCCCTGTCACCAACATTGAAATGAAGTGTGGTATTGTCAGAAATATACTCAGTATAAATCCACTGGATCGATGTTAGATCCTGTAATTGAGAATAAATACCATTAACGGCTGATTGTACCTGTGCCTGATTCTGGTAGTAGGTACCTGCCGTAAGTTGGGTCGGATTAACTTTATCAAGAAAGCTGTCTCCACATGACATCAAGGCCAACCCAAATGCAATGCATGCTATCTTTATTGTGTATTTCATATCTTATAGTGTAAGGTTATTTAAAATTTGATAATTGCACCAACTGAAAAAGTTCTTGGGATTGGATATGCCTCGTCGTCCCTTCCTGGCTGTCTGTTATCTCCACTGGTATTAATTTCAGGGTTGGTTCCAGGATAGTTGGTAACTAAAAGTAAATTATCTACGTTAAAATAGAACCTTGAACTTTTCAATATCTTGGAATCGGCAGGTAAATTATAACCAATTGTAAGCGTCTTTACCCACATATGGCTGGCATCGTAAACGTACCTTGAATTCGATTCACGTTCCCATTTCCATGTATTGGAAGTAGCCCCTCTGCCGTCGCCAGGTTGAGTCGCTGAACGGAATCTGTTCACTCCGGATTGCAGGATATTGAAAACTCCATCCATGTTCATAACCGTTTTTTCGATGTCCCTCATGATATCATAATGTTCGGCACCCATGAATAACAAGCTGGCGTCCCATCGTTTGTAATTCGCGCCCAGAGATAAGCCCCAGTTAAAAGCAGGATAAGGGTTGCCAATTTCGACCATATCCTTTGTATCGTAGGATATCTGTCCATCACCATCTCCGTCAAAATATTTGTAAACACCCGGAATGGCACCATCTTGCTTCGGTGAAGCAGCAACTTCTGCATCGGTTTGGAAAATGCCCAAGACCCTGAAACCGGTAATCATACCAATTGGTCGCCCAATTACCGAACGGTTTTGGACCCCATAAAAACTACCAGACCATAATTCTTTGTTTTTGCCATCTATTTCAAGTACTTTGTTCCTGTTAAAAGAGATATTGAAATTGCTGTTGAAACTCAGGTCATTGGTAATTTTTGTTTTGTAACCAACTGCAAATTCCAATCCGGTGTTTTGAACTTTCCCTACATTTGTTAAAGTGGAAGTAAAACCGGTGATTACCGGAACACTAACAGACAACAGCATATTATCTGTTTTTTTATCGTAATATTCTGCGGTAAAAGTCAGCTTGCTGTCAAAGGCTGATAGATCAAGTCCAATATCCACCTGGTTTGACTGTTCCCATCCAATATTGTTGTTGACAAATGAATTTAAAACTACTCCCGGAGCAAAGGTGTCATTATAAAGATACCCTGCTGCAGCCAAAGTTGCAGCGTTGTTGTATTCTCCAATGCTATTGTTTCCTGTTACCCCGAAACTACCGCGTAACTTCAAATCGTTGAGCCAATCAATACCATCCATAAATGACTCTTCAGTAAGTCTCCAACCGAGTGATACTGAAGGGAAGTCGCCCCATAGGTTATTTTTACCAAACCTGGAACTTCCTTCACGACGATAAGTGGCACTCACTAAGAATTTATTTTTATAATCATAATTTAACCTGGCAAAATAAGCTAGCATACTCCATTCCGACTCGGAGGAAGTAGGTGCTTTAGTTTCTGCCTGCTGCAAAAATTGTATTTCGTTGTTAGGAAATTTGTTTCCTGTGCCCGTAATATTTCTCGATCTTGAATCCTGTGCACTATAACCGAGTTGTCCTTCAATCTTATGGCTACCAATGGTTTTATTGTAGCTTAAAAGCTGATCAGCAGCAACGTTAATAAACTGATCGTAATATTCCGCTAAAGTTGCATTCTGAGGAGGGGGAGAGTTAAATCCTCCACCTGCTAAAGTAGAAGGCCGGAATTCATTCCTTCTCCAACTATCAATAGATGCATTGATAGAGGATTTAAATTTGAAATCCTTTAAAAATGTAATCTGAATAAATGCATTGGATGTCAGGTTGGTCACCTCTTTAATCCTCTTATAATCCCTTAATTCCATTAATGGATTCGTTGAGCCGAAAACGCCATCCTTGCCACCAATGTATGCATTTAACGTTCCATCTGTATTGTAAACAGGGGAACGTGGATCTGCCCAAAGTGCCTTGCCAATCAAAGCATCGCGACCGTTTGTACCGGCGTAACGTTCCGATGTAAAAGATCCGACAGTATTCAATCCTACTGAAATATACTCATTAAAATCGCCTGTTAGGTTAGCCCTTACATTAAATCGTTGGAAACCTGTATATTTTACAGCTCCTTCCTGATTTAAATAACCTGCAGAAACCAGTGATTTCAATTTACCCTTGCCGGAAGCAATTGTTACATTATAATCCTGGAAACCAGAATTTTGATGCAAAATTTCATCCAACCAATTGGTGGAATATTGGGTCTGTTCAGGAAATCTGATCCCAATGGGTATTTCATCGATTGTAGGTTCATGCTTATTAAAATATCTTTGCTTATCAATCCAACTCTCCTGCAGGAATGTGGCAAATTCTACCCCATTCATCATTTTGACCCTCCTTGAAGTTGGCAGGTTTTGAATTCCAAAATTAGCAGTTGCTGTAATTGACAACTCGCCTTCTTTTGCATTTTTTGTGGTAATCAGTACAACGCCATTGGAACCCCTGGCACCGTAAATGGCGGTGGAAGCCGCATCTTTTAATATGGTAATACTTTGTATATCGCTTGGATTAAGGTTCTGACCAATAGATGTGCCAACGGCAAATCCATCAATAACGTACAAAGGATCACTACCTGCGCCCAAAGATCCAACGCCCCTGATGGTTACGTTCATCTGCTCACCAGGTGTTCCTGTTCGTTGCCTTACAACAACGCCGGGAGCTTGTCCCTGGAGTAACCGGGATGCATTTGAAATAGGCATTTCAGGAATATCCTGAATGTTAACTACAGAAACGGCAGAAGTGATATCCCTCTTTCTCTTTGTTCCATAGCCAATGGCCACAACTTCTTCAATCCCGACAGTCTCCTCTGCAAGTGTAACATTAACAGTTGATTTGCCACTAACAGCAACCTCCTGTGTTTTCATCCCAACAAATGAAAAGGTCAAAATTGCATTTTCTGGAACACCAATAGTATAACTCCCTGAAATATCGGTAATTACCCCTGCGGTAGTCCCTTTTACAACAACCGAAACGCCCGGAAGCGAACCTCCTGAGGAGTCGCTGACTTTACCTGTTATCTTTTTGTCCGACTGCTGATTGGCTGATAAATAGACAGGTGCCAGAATAATTTTCCGGTCAAGAATGGAATACTCCACATCGGTACCTGAAAAGAGGGTTTTTAACACCTCGTCAATCCGCTCGTCTTTGGCTTCAATAGAGACTTTACGGGTAGCATCGATCAATTTTTCGTTGTAAAGAAAATAAAATTCGCTCAGGTTCTCTATTTTGTCCAGAACTTGTGCCAATTCGGTATTTGAGCAACTGATCGAAAGTTTCGTTTTCTGTGAATAGGCATCGTCTGCAAAGGTTTGCAGAAACCCTATCATTAACAGAAAGATAGCAATACGCATAATAAGTAGTATTTGTTTTAGGGAATGATACAGCGATTCCACGACTGAATTATTTTTATTCATATCTTTGTAAAGTTTATTGTTAAAAAATTCCAAAAGGATGATTTTAGAGGAAGTCGTTGGCGCGATTTCCTTTTTTTTTCATTTTAGTCAACAGTTAATCGTTTTTATCCATATTTATCTCATTTTAGGGTTATTACTTTTGTTATTTGCTCGCTTATACAATGTGACGATTTGTTTTTCATAAGTGCCATCAGGATTTAGCACACGTGGTGTAATTCTGTAATTAATTGGTGATGTAAGACTCAGCAAGCGCAGTACCTCTTCCAGAGAATCGTCTTCAAATGTGCCCCGGAACGAGAACTTCTCCAGATCCTTATCAGCCAATATCACCTTCACATTGTACCATCTTCCGATCCTTCCGGCTACTTCCAACATATTATCGCCCCTGAAAACCAGCTTGCCATCTGTCCATGCAATGTATTTTGATGGATCAGTATTGGATAGCCATACTGTTTTATGACTATATACCAATTTTTGGGATGGTACAATCGTCACTTTTTCTGAAACTGGCTCAGCATAAAATTCAACTTTCCCGCTCTGAAGCACTACTTCTATGTATTTAGTTTCAAGATAAGCACTTACATTAAAACTTGTTCCAAGAACTTTCACCTTCGAGTTGCCTACACTAACTTCAAAAGGACTATTTTCGTTATGGACTACATCGAACCAGGCTTCTCCTGCCAAGGTTACCTTTCGCGTATTGTTAAAAGGGATTGAATAAGTCAGGCTTGATCCACTGTTCAGCCACCCTTTGGATCCATCTGGCAAGCTGAACGAAACCCTTGAACCCATGGGTGCATGGATCACGGAAGTGACCTGTTGTTCAATTGGTGTATTGGAAGGTTTCCCAAAATAGGCTATAGCCAAACTTCCTGCTATCATCAATGGAATTAAGAGTATGGCTGCAACCCTGCTGTAAACTTTGGTAAACCTGTTAATGAGCATCTTCCGCTTTTTATTCTCCTTATTCCGGATCATGTGGTGAACCCGATCCAACATATGGTTTAGCTTCTCCCCCGAAGCGGTAACAAATTGCTGATTCCCTTCCCATTCTTTTTCAAGTTTGTTGCGCAACCCATCATTGTGATGGCCTTGTGAGAAAAGTTCTTCCACAAAAACAACATCTTCTTTATCGGCTGTGCCTACAATGTATCGCTCTATCCTCTCTATTTCTTTTTGATCTAACATGCTCTTTCATAAATTGGGAAGTTGGTACAATACTGTTTTTCTCCCCTTTCCGATTAGTTATACAATTGGAGTGGATGAATCTCATAATAAAAATCGAGTTTTTTTTTAGGGTTTCGGAAGATTTCTTTAAATAGTGCGGCTGGTGGCTGGCAACTGGCTTCTGGCAAATTGTGCTGGAATCATAAATGGATTTCAGAAAATCAGTTCATAAACAACGAAAAAAGGAGAAATAGTGCGAAGTTCTTGTCTTGCAAATGATTACGGATGAATCTCAGGGAATCGGAGATGTAGTTATCAACAGTACCGGATGAAAGACCAAGCTCCAAGGCAATCTCTTTGTTCGATTTACCCTCATCCCTGCTTTTCGCGAAGATAGCCCTTTGGCGTTCGGGGAGTTTGGCAACAATCGAAGCTACCTGTTCTTTGGTGAAATGATAATCGATCAGTTCTTCGGTGTCGCTCGAAACCGGTGATTTTTCGGAAAGTTGCTCACCTATGAATCTCCGCAAATAGACCCTTCGCTTAAAAGTATTGCAAATTTCATTGTAGGCGATTGTAAAAAGGTATGATTTAAAAGAAGTTTCGCTTCTAAGAGACCGGTGATTCTCCCATACTTTGAGAAAAACCGATTGTACCAGCTCCTCGGTTTCAAAGGTTGATTTCAGGTATCTGAAAGTAAAGGCATAAAGTTTTCCGGCATATTTATGATAGACAAGATCAAAAGCTTCAACATCACCGTTTTGAAGCTTTAGTACCAATTCGATATCCCCGGGAAATTCCTTCAAAGCCGCAATAATTAATTAGTTGCACAAATATAATCGAATATGGCGTGTTATCCCCAACATGTTAAAATTTTTAAATTAACAAAATTAAGACCGTAAGATTGAATCTTTCTACCAACTCAAAATATCTGTTCAGATTAAAAAAATATTTCCTATTTTTAAAGTAATTTCTTCACCTGTTCGTCTTCATGATTATATGGACGAATTAATAGCAATACCGATGGCAAATCGACAGCAAAGTATCCAAATGGCTGTACAGGATTATGGGAATCGTTTGTTCCGTTTTATACGCAGTCGCGTGAAGACAGAAGAAGACGCTGAGGATATTCTGCAGGATGTTTGGTACCAGCTAAGTTCCATCATCGACACTGAACCCATTGAACTTCTGAGTTCGTGGCTTTATCGGGTAAGCAAGAATAAGATTGTGGACAAGAAACGAAAGCAAAAACCACTCTCCCTGGATGACCTTGCCTACACAGATAATGAGGGTGAACAGGTATTCCCCGAAGCGTTACAAACAGATCACAGGAATCCGGAGACTGAACTTGAAAGGGTGCATTTCAGGGAACTGTTTTACGAAGCTTTGGGTGAATTGCCTGAAAAACAACGGGATGTGTTTGTATGGAATGAACTTGAAGATCTGACACTTCAGGAGATCGCAGACAAAACCGGTGAGAGCATTAAAACGATCATATCCAGAAAACGTTATGCAGTTGCACACCTGCGGAAACGTCTTCAGCATATGTATGAAAAGTATTGAGAAATTGGAAATTAGAAATTGGAAATTATGAAATGTTGTGGAAAAGAACGGGGAAGAAATTTTTGGATTAAAAGGGCTATATTCATCCCCATAGCCATTGTAGCGGGAGTATTTGTATTTGGAAGCTTAGTCATGCTTCTCTGGAACAGTATTCTGCCTGTAGTCCTGGGAGTCAAGGCGATAACCTTCTGGCAAGCGATTGGAATTTTAGTATTGTCGAAAATCTTATTTGGGTGTTTCAAAGGCGGCCATGGTCACAAGTGTTGCCATCACCATGGGCATGACTTTCATGAAAAATGGATGCACCTGACCCCGGAGCAAAAAGAAACCATGAAAGCCGAATGGAAAGGGAAATGCGGGTGTTCAAATGATACCGGACAATAACTTGTTATTCATTGTGTTAGTACGATCATTCGCATAAATTTATCGGTGATCTTCATTGAATAAGCTGTATTCTTAAACCCGCAAAAAGGTTTTTTAGAATGCAGCTTTATTTTTTGTCCTTTATTCCGTTACTTTTGTCCGATCATTTTAAAATTGATTCATGAGACTTTTCGTACTACTCTTACCTATATTTTTCCTGTTTTCAGGAATGGCTCCCTACACATTCAATGCGAAGATAATGAAACTGGAAAGGGTACAGGAAGCCTATAGCGCAAAAGAGAAAATAGTTGTTAAAACGCTGTCAGGCCACTCCATTTCACACGATAGTTTAAGGATTTACCTTCAGGCTTTCAAAACCGAAAAGATCGTTGAGCTATGGGCCAGGAACACTTCCGATTCAGCTTTTCTCCTGATCAAAGCATTTCCCATTTGTGAGTTGTCTGGAGATATTGGACCTAAGCGTAGATCGCATGACCTGCAGGTGCCGGAAGGGTTTTACCATATTTCAGATCTGAATCCCTTTAGCAAATACTACTTGTCGATGGAGATCAACTATCCAAACGCTTCCGATAGTATCAAGGGTGTCCGGGGGCATCTTGGAAATCTGATCTTCATTCATGGTTCCTGTGTCTCATCGGGATGCCTTGCCATGACAGATGACAGGATCAAGGAACTATTTGTGTATTGTATAGAAGCTTACAAAAGCGGTCAGGAAGAGATCGGTATAACCATCTATCCGGCGAAGCTGACTGACGCCAATTATTCAGGATTAAAAACAGGTTACAGCAAAAACAAGGACAAGATCAGCTTATGGGCCGACCTCAAAAAAAGTTATGACCTTTTTAACCTTACCAGGGTCCAACCAATCGTTAAGTTCCTACCAAACGGAACCCACGAAGTGAATTGATCACTAACTGATTTGCTGTGATGGATTTATAGTGGCGAACAATAGCTAATCACCCTTTTATTTTATAGTTAAAATTCCTCTTAATCGAATATCCTTTGAAGATGCGCCAATCATCAATCTAAAATCGCCTGGTTCAACTACTTTTTTCAGGTCAATATCCAGCATCGACAACATCTCAGGATTGACGGTAAAACTTACTTCTTTTGTTTCTCCCGGGTCCAGATGGATACGACGGAAGCCTTTCAGTTCGATAAGCGGACGAGCGACAGAAGCCAGTTCATCCCGGACATACAATTGAACCACCTCGTCGCCGGCCAATTTACCGGAGTTGGTTATTTTGCAGTGCACGACCGTTGAATCGGAAGGCGGAAAAATGTTTTTGTCAATTTTAAGATCAGAATATTCAAAGGTGGTGTAACTCATTCCATATCCGAAAGGGAAAAGGGGCTGACCGGTCAGGTTATTGTAATCATCGCCGCGACCGGTTGGTTTATGGTTATAAACCAAAGGAAGCTGCCCTTCGAAAACAGGAAATGTGATGGGTAATCTTCCTGCGGGATTGTAATCGCCAAATAAAACATCAGCGACAGCATTTCCCCCTTCTTCGCCCGGATACCAAACATCGAGTATTGCAGGTATATTTTTCAGCCAGTTGTTCATGTTAACAGCACTTCCACCAACGATTACAACCACTACCGGCTTACCAGTGGCAGCGACCTTATTGATCAATTCTTCCTGGCGCCCCTGCAGGTTAAGGTAGGCCCGGTCCCTGAATTCACCTTCCTCGATACCCACCACCACTACGGCAACGTCACTCTTTGATGCCAATTCAACCGCTTTGTTTATTTCTGCTGTTTGATTGTTGATCAGCCCGGCATTCCAGACCAGCCGGAAGACCGAATTCCCGGCAGGTTCGTAATATTTGATGCTGATATCATAATCCTTGCCCTTTTCAAAATCGTAATCTACCAGAATGGTTTGCCTGGTTAATTTCTTCCAATTATCAATTACGAGTTTATTATTCAGGTACAACTGGTATCCGTCGTTTCCGTCGATTCCGATTTTGAATTTTCCTGTAACCGGAGCTTTCAGTTTTCCAGTCCAGCGAACCGAATAAAAATCGTAGGTCAGTTTTTCCGGATCAGGAGAAATGAGTGTCCATTGAAACTGTACCTTAGGATCAACGCGCGTAAAAACAGGTTTTCCTGCGAGGGTTACATTGTTGAAATACTCTCCAATCAGTCCCTTTTGGGTTTTTCCATCGTATATGCAAGACAGATAATCAGATCCAACTGGGACAGATTCAATATTCTCGCGATCACACCCTTTTGCATAACGAACCAGGGTTTGTTTGCCCAACTTGTTTTTTATACCATCGACGATACTCACAGGAGTGATGCCAGGGCCACTGTAACCACCCAGACGGGCTTCGGCAGCATCCGCCCCGATCACCGCAATCGATTGAATGGATTTCTGAAGTGGCAAGGTTTGTTTCTCGTTTTTCAGGAGTACAATGGATTCTCTGGCTGCCTCTTTCGCCAATAACCGATGAGACGGATGTCCATTCCATATACCAGCAGCTTTGGGTTCGATATACGGATTGTCGAAAAGACCAAGTTCGAATTTTATTCTGAGGATACGGGAAACTGCGTTATCGATAGCTTTCGGATCGATACTGCCATCGTAAAATGGAGGAGAAAAGAGTTTATAATGATCGTAGCTTGTCTGGAAAAGGACATCGAGTCCGTTTTGAATTGATCTGGAAGTTGATTCGGGATAATCTCTGGCGGTAAAATGTAACACATTGGCGCCACCGGTTGCCCCGGCATCAGAAATGACAAAGCCTTTAAAACCCCATTCTTTTTTCAGTACCTGGTTCAGGAGCCAATCGTTTGCAGTACAAGGACTTCCATCTAGTGAATTGTACGAAGTCATTACTGAAAGTGATCCACCCCGTTTGAAACAAGCCTCGAAAGGAGGAAGATAAGTCTCACGCAACAGGCGTTCGAACTTCTGATAGGGTGTGGGGACCCAGCCGTGTTCCTTTTTGCCGTCCGGGATTTCGTCGAGTGCCGCGCCGGTTTCCAACTGGCGAACGAGGAGGATCCAGGGTGTGGCCTGACCTGTGGGATGGAAGAACTTGTAGGCGGCGTCGGGCTGGAGGATTTCGCCGTGCTCGCCGGTGGAGATGCGGAGGCCGTCGGGCACCTCAGCGGACACGGAGAAAATAGAGAGCAACTCATCCTTCCAGCCAAGGAATTCACGGGCAAAGAAAGCAAAGTGCCCAATGACCTGGCGACCGGTGGCGGGATCCGTGGCGAGTGAATCGATCAAACGCTCCTGCGCTTCCGCATATCTGCCGGTATCGAGCTGGACCTGGCTGTCCACCAACGCCAGCGGCGAGACGACCAACCCCTCGGGCTGGAGGTAGCCGAGCCAACGCTGGTGCTCTGAAATAGCGAGTTTGCGGGGATCGGGGATCATGGGGCAGAAGAAACGCTGAAAGGAAGAGAGGTCAGAGGTCAGAGGTCAGAGGTCAGAGGTCGGCCATTTCGATCATGTAAGAGGGTGGAAGGTCGGTTAGGGGCGTTCCGCCAGCAATTCAAGGGTTCGGACGTCGGCAAGGTCGAAGTAGTACTTGGAGAGGATGTTGGCGAAAGCCGGGTGGCCAGGACTCAGTTGGGAGAAGAGCGTGACGCAGGAGCGGAGTTTCAGATCGTCGGGCGTACCGAGAATTTCA
>JBAXWR010000257.1:0-10803 GCA_037128295.1 Mariniphaga sp. | reverse complement strand
ATGGACAAGGAGATATGAAAACCAACACAAAGAAGTAACAAAGGGGGCAAAGATCACGCGCAAGGAAGCCCTCAGGAAAGCGGGTAAATATGCGGCCTTTACGGCAGCCGCCGCCATTATCCTGTTGTCGTCAAAGGAAGCACAGGCTGACAGTGCCGCGCCAGATGGCAGGGGATTCGATTACGGATATTGAAAATTCCGCAGGGGCGGACCTACGTGTCCGCCCTTCACTTGTGTGATCCGCCCTATGTGCCTATTTTAAACCTATGTGCCAATTATTAAACTTGTTTGCCTATTTCTTTTCTAAAATCTGCTGGTGTCACACCAACGATTTGCTTAAAAAAGGTATAAAAAGAGGACGACGATTTGAAGCCCGACATTTCGGCAACCCCTTGTATCGAATAATGCTCAAATTTTTTATCCGATAACAATTCTTTTGCCCGCCCGATTCGGAAAGAGTTGATGAAATTTGAAAAATTCATCCCATACTTGTTGTTTATTGTTTTTGAAAGATAGTTTCTATTGGTTTTCAATACAATACACAAATCATCAATTTTTAGGTCTGGGTTTAAATAGGGCTTTGCCTCCTCAAAATACGCAGTTAACCGCTGGTCAAGATTATCCTGATTGTTGGTTTGTTCAAAATTCGTATCTATCACATTATTAATAGCTTCTTCAATATCCTCTATTTGTAGTTCTTGCTGTAAATTGTTATTCAATTGCAATTCAATGGTTTGTCTTCCAATTGTCATTTCCTGAAACATGCAAACCAGTACAAAATAAACGGTTGTAATAGTTATTAAAACATTGAAAAATATTCGTACTTCTAATTTTTCGTATGTTACAATAAATAAGGCAATTATAATGATCGTGATTATTGCCTTTACAATATTCATTTTATGAATCCACTTAAAATCAATTGTTTCGACCGCAACTGACAAATTGACTATTTTTTTCTTTTGTTGAATGGCCAACATGTAGATCTTCAGGGTATAGAAAATTAGCTGAGCTAGAAAAAACATCTGGAAAACAACAATATGAAATATTGCAATTAATTGAAATTCAGGCATTAAAAGCAACATTTTATGTTTCGTACGGTTGGCCTTGTAGAATAATAGTTGCGGATCGTTTAGCGTCGAAAACAGGAAAAACAGGACAATACCATAAATAATAATGGGCAAAAAATGGTAAAGATCCTTGCGCGAAGGTTTGAAATCCTGTACGGTTGTCAGCACATAAAAATAATGGAAAACTGCTGATGCCAATGCAAACGGAATGAAAAATACATCAAAATATAACAGGATACCTGCATTGAGAATGTAGTGCAAAAAAGGCGAAAAAAAGCTGACAGCGATACACAACATCATAAATGATAGCCATTTACGCGATTTTTCATTTTGAAGTGGAATAACCAGGGTTATAACAAACAGGATAAACGAAACGATCAAAGGCGTATAGAGTAAAATTTTGTCTAACAACTCATTGGATGACACAGTCATAGATGTTTTTAAATTATGGGCCACTTTTGGCACAGTTTTCAAAATTAGCAATTATTCACAAATTCGGAGAACCATTTACGAATTCGGAAATGGTTTTTCCCAACGGTTTTCTATTCCTATTAATTTCGTAAAATAAATTTACGCAAGGATACTTAAAGAATCATTTATACCAATAAAAATATATTTCAAAATAGCTATAAATAATAGATTATGAAACGTTTACTAATTTTGTTCATAGCATTTTTAATGCTTATTCAATTGTCCACACTTGCGCAAAACGTAGGCATTAATGATGATGGCAACACGCCCAACAATTCGGCAATGCTGGATGTAAAATCAACAAACAAAGGACTTCTCATTCCACGACTGACACAGGCACAACGGATAGCAATTGTCTCCCCGGCAACCGGGCTACTGATTTTCCAAACCGATGGTGTGAGTGGTTTTTATTATTACGAAACTACCTGGAAGCTGATTGGTTCGAGCTACACCGAAACCGATCCGATTTTTACAACTAATTTTGATGTTAGCGGTTCAACAACAGGCGATTTGCTGAAATTCGACGGAATAAAGTTCAAAAAATTTACTCCTAATTTCACCGAAAGCGATTATCTGTTTAATACCAGATACGGAGTAAAATTTTTGGCACGAAACGATGCCCAAACCGATGTGGACTTTGTAATCTCGCCCAAAGGAAGTGGCAGCATATTGGCACAACAACCCGACGGTACTGCAGCAGGAGGTAATAACCGGGGTTTGTTTGCTGTTGATTTGCAGATGGATAGATTTGGCGCATCACAGGTGGCAAGCGGAGATTATTCGATTGCAATTGGAGGGGGAAATACCGCAAGTAAGCTATATTCAACAGCCATTGGATCTCAAAATATCTCAAGCAATATGGGTGCCACTGCAGTAGGATGGCTAAATACCGCAAGTGGTTTGCATGCCACAGCCCTTGGCTATAATAGTTCCGCAATAGGGCAGTATTCTGTTGCCATTGGCTATGATAATGCCGCATATGGAGACAGATCTGTCGCATTAGGTCATGATAACACTGCGCAATCTTATGGTGAATCGGTGCTGGGCTTTTTGGCAACAGAAGGTTCTGGAAATGCAAGTAGTTTTGTTGCAACTGACCGTCTTTTTGTAATTGGTAATGGAACAGGTGGAGTTAGAAGTGATGCTCTCTCCATGCTGAAAAATGGAAATACAACCATTGGAGGTTCTCTTACCTTTAATGGAAACGGAAGCGGTACAAGCCTGAAATTGCCTGTAACGAGAGGTGCAAGTGGAAATGTTCTAACTACCGACGGAGTTGGCGGGACAAGCTGGACAACTCCCGCAGGTGGCACCGTTACCGGTGTTACAGGAACCGCACCGATTGTTTCATCAGGAGGAAACGCTCCGGTCATTTCAATTTCGGCAGCTACCACAGATGCTCCGGGAAGTATGAGCGCAGCGGATAAAATAAAATTGAATGCAATAACCGGCACAAACACTGGCGACCAAACCATCACCCTGACAGGCGATGTTACAGGGTCGGGTACAGGAAGTTTTGCAGCTACCATTTCTTCGGCATCTGTTACCAACGCCAAAATGGCAAGCATGGCAGCCAACACGATCAAGGTAAACAATACAGCCTCTACATCTGCGCCAACCGACCTTTCACTTGCTGCCAACACATTTATTTCCCGCAAAAGCACAGGCAACATATCTGCCAATACAATCACAGATTTTGCATTCGACATACTGAATGATGCTGATGCAGCCACAGTAAGGACAACCATTGGGGCGGGTACGGGCAATGGCACTATTACAGGGGTTACCGGCACGGCTCCAATTGTTTCATCCGGTGGAAATGCCCCGGCCATTTCTATTTCAGCAGCTACTACCAGTGCTGCCGGAAGCATGAGCGCAACGGATAAAACCAAGCTGGATGGTTTACAACCAGGCTGGAACCTTACAGGAAACAACGGCACAGTTGATGGGACCAACTTTATCGGCACCACCGATAATAAACCCCTGAACTTTAAAATAAACAATCAGCAATCAGGAAGGATAGATACTGTGGGAAATGCTTTTATGGGTTATAAAGCAGGGAAAATGAATACAGGCCTGTTAAACGCCGGTTTTGGGTATAAAGCTCTTTCAGCAAATACCTCGGGGGGCAATAATACCGCTTTTGGGGCCAATGCGTTAATTGTAAACACCACAGGTAATAATAATACGGCTTTAGGCAATGAAGTTTTAGCAGCAAATACTTGGGGCCGGTATAATACAGGTATCGGCATGCGGGCACTCTTCGCCAATAATGGAGATGATAATAGCGCCATAGGCTCTTATGCATTATATAGGAATACATCTGGTTACAGTAATATTGCGATTGGTGTTATGGCACTATCTATGAATACTACAGGAAGCAATAATATTGCTCTGGGAAATTATGCCGGATTTTATAACACCACACTTTCAAACCGCGGATTTATCAATAATCATGATAATGGCGACCTTGCCAACGATACAACAAAGAGCTTGGTCTATATGGTATTTGATGCTACGGCAGCCAACCAGAAGCTGGTGATAAACGGAAAATTAAGAGCTCCTTACCTTCCTTCCACATCGGTAATGTCAGCTAACTATAAGGTTTGTGTTGCAGATACTACTACGGGTGAAATAAAAAGAGTTCCTGTTTCCGGCGTGGTAACGGCAAATGCTTGGGGTTTAACAGGCAACACAGGTACTGTAGATGGGACCAACTTTATCGGCACCACCGATAACATACCGCTGAACTTTAAAATAAATAACCAACTATCAGGAAGGATAGACACGGTTGGAAATGCTTTTTTCGGTTATAAAGCAGGGAAATTGAATACTGTGGCAGGCAATGCCGGTTTTGGTTACAAAGCGCTTGCTGCAAACACTACAGGGAATAATAATACTGCTGTGGGGGCTAATGCATTAATTGTAAACACTGAAGGAGCTGAAAATACAGCCGTTGGCCAGGCTGCTCTTGCCGCAAACATCACAGGAAGTGACAATACGGCTGTAGGTAACGGAGCGCTGTTTGCCAATAACGGAATGCAAAATACGGCTAATGGAGCAAACGCGTTATTAAGTAACACTGTAGGAGGCAGCAATATTGCTAATGGCTTTAACGCATTATACAGCAATAAATCATCAAGCAATAATATAGCAATTGGGGCTAGTGCTTTATTCTCGCAGGATTATGATCCGGGGGGGTATCCCTATTCAGGCAATAATATTGCCATTGGGGCTAATGCATTATATTATAATAATTCCACCTCAACAATTAATGGAATAAAAAATATCGCTATAGGAAGTAGTTCACTTATTGGAAATAATACAGGTTCTAATAATATTGCACTTGGATATTATGCCGGGGGGGGTAATTCAACTGGTAACAGCAATCTTTACCTGGGTTATGCTGCAGGAGCTTATAACACCACGCTTTCAAACCGCGGTTTTATCAATATTTATAATACCGGAAGCCTTGCCAATGATACCACGAAGAGCCTTGTTTATATGGTATTTAATACCACGGCTGCCAATCAAAAGCTGGTGGTAAACGGGAAATTCAGAGCGCCTTATCTGTCTTCCACTACTGTTATGGCCTCTCAATATAAAGTTTGTGTAACAGATACTATTACAGGTGAGTTAAAAAGAATTCCCGCTATCAATCTGGGAGTATTAGGGCCTACCGGGCCTACCGGAGCGCAGGGAATACAGGGAATACAGGGAATACAAGGCATTCAAGGTATTCAGGGTGAGACCGGGCCTACGGGTTCGACGAATGGATGGCTACTGACCGGCAATACAGGCATCGCAGATGAAACTAACTTTATTGGAACCACTGATAATAAACCTTTGAATTTTAAAATAAATAACCAGAAATCCGGAAGAATAGATTCTGGCGGAAATACCATCATGGGGTATCAATCCGCTTTAGTAAGTGCAGGTACTAACAACACCGCTTTTGGATTTAATGCCCTTCTTGCCAATAGTACCGGAACCAATAATACTGCCATAGGAAATCAAACGCTTAATACCAATACCACAGGAAGCTATAATACGGCCATTGGCTATAATGCCGATGTAAGTTCGGCAGCTTTAACCAATGCAACAGCCATTGGCGCCAATGCAACCGTCAGTAGCAGCAATTCGATTGTATTGGGAAGCGGCGCGAATGTGGGCATAGGCACTTCGTCGCCAGCCGCTTTACTGCACCTTAAAAACGGTCATCTAAAAAGTGAGCAGACTACGAAGCCCACTATAGTCGTAACCAACCAGGCCAGTATCACCGCTGCTGCCATTACTAACGGCTCGACGGATATCAAAGGAAATATTACCACCACAGGTAACAACGGCGGGGCGGCCAATACAGTACTCACAATTACTTTCAATGCGGCCTATAATGTTGCTCCTATCGTTGTCATTACGGCCGCCAACGATAATGCCAGAGCATGCACCTATTATGTCAGTGCCACTACCACCGGCTTCGCACTCGGTTTCAGGGGCGGCGCCGCCGATCCTTCTTTTAATTTTATAGTAATAGAGTAAAAAATCTGCATCATGCAAAAAATACTTTTGATTATCAGTATTCTTTTGTTCTGCTACGTTTCACAAGCTCAACAGGTAAAACCTGATGGGAAAAAATAACTTTTATATCAGATAAATAATTGTTTATGAAACGCTTACTGATATTTGCCTTTACATTTTTACTGCTTTTTCAAATGCGTACCCTTGCGCAAAACGTGGGCATTAACGACGATGGCAGCCAACCCGATAACTCGGCCATGTTGCACATCAAATCAGCAAGTAAGGGACTGCTAATCCCCCAAATGTCAAAGGAAGCACGTGATGCCATAGTGTTACCGGCAAATGGTTTGCTGATTTATCAAACCAGCGATTTTCCGGGATTTTACTTTTTCGACGAAGCTAAAATTCGTTGGATTCCATTATTAACATCATCGGATGAAGCCGACCCTATTTTTTTAAGATATTTCAATATAAAAGCCCAACTTACTGGCGATTTGCTGCGATATGATGGCGACAAATTTGTGCCGTTTACGCCCAATTATTTGACATCGTACACCGAAGAAGACCCATTTTTTGGAGCATGGAATAAATCTACAGGGATTTCAATTACCAAAAGTCAAATATCCGATTTCCCGGTAAATGCCTCAACTACCACCGATGGCTTGATGAGCGCCACCGACAAAACAAAGCTGAATAGTTTGGAAAACGCAAGCATAACAGCAGGAAAAAATGTAACGATTACAGGAAGTGGCACAGTTTCAAACCCATACATTATTAATTCAATTATGAACGTTACACAGTTTCAACGAAATGCTTTAACACAGATAGAAGGACTGATTGTTTATAACTCAACCACTAAGAAACCAAATTTTTACAATGGAACGGAATGGATGAATTATGATGGGACTTCTGCAATGTCGGTTGGAGACAGTTACCAGGGAGGTATTATCGCATATATTTTCCAATCTGGCGACCCGGGTTACGTTGCAGGACAAACACATGGATTAATAGCAGCAGTAGCTGACCAAGGTCGGGAAAAATGGTTTGAAGGAACTTATACACTAATAGGAGCATCTGGCGAAGCGTTGGGCACAGGGAGTGCAAACACAACTAAAATAATTACAAATCAAGGTAATACAGGAACTTACGCCGCCAAAATATGTAGAGATTATGCAGGTGGCGGTTATCTTGATTGGTATTTGCCTTCAAGGTTAGAATTATACAAACTTTATCAAAATAAAGTGGCAATTGGTGGTTTTGCGGGTAACCTCTATTGGACTTCCACAGAGTTCGAATATAATTTCATTTTGTTCCGGTCTTTCAACGATGATTTCGAGGAAGGATACAATGTAAATGGTTGGCTTTATATACGTCCTGTTCGCTCTTTTTAATTTTTATGAATAAAAAAAATCTCGAAATCACTAAATAAATAATTGAATATGAAAAGATTACTAATTTTATCAGTAGCATTTTTACTGCTTTTTCAGGTGCGTAGCCTTTCGCAAAACGTTGGTATTAACGACGATGGCAGCCAGCCCGACAACTCGGCAATGTTGCACATTAAATCATCTGGTAAAGGACTTTTAATTCCACGCATGACTCAGGCAGAACGCAATTTAATAGCTTCGCCGGCTACAGGCTTGATGGTTTTTCAAACTGATGGTACAAAAGGCTTTTATTATTACGAAACTACCTGGAAGTTGGTTGGTTCGAGTTACACTGAAACCGATCCGATTTGGGCAGCCAGTCCGTCCTACGGAATAACATCGACAAATATCTCTAACTGGAATACTGCTTATGGCTGGGGTGATCATGCAGGGTTATATCGGCCGGCAGATTGGGTTCCAAGTTGGAATGATGTTAGCGGCAAACCATTCCGTATAGATGCTTCCCCTTTGAATGGCGACCTTCTTTGGTATGACGGAGGTATCGGACGTTTTATTAACTGGACTCCCAATTACCTTACCAGTGTCACTGTTACTGCTCCGATTGTTTCTTCCGGTGGCAACACACCGGCTATTTCGATTTCGGCAGCAACAACTAGTGTTGCCGGAAGCATGAGTGCAGTGGATAAAACTAAATTGGATGCAGCAACCAATGTTAATACGGCCAGTACGATTGTTGCCCGCGATGTATCCGGCAATTTTTCGGCAGGAACTATAACTGCAGCCTTAACAGGAAATGCAACCACAGCCACAACCTCCACCAATATTGCAGGTGGTTTAGCTGGTTCTGTGCCTTATCAAACTGCTGCAAATGCCACCACATTATTGGCAAAAGGGACAGCCGGACAGGTATTGACAATGAATTCAGGCGCAACTGCTCCACAGTGGTCAACACCAACTACCGGAACAGTAACCGGGGTTACAGGAACATTGCCAATCAGTGTTGCTACCGGAACTACTACTCCGGTAGTTTCAATAGCTGCTGCCACCTCTTCTGCTGCAGGTAGCATGAGTGCATTGGATAAAACTAAATTGGATGCAGTTACCAATGTTAATACGGCCAGTACGATTGTTGCCCGCGATGCATCAGGCAATTTTTCGGCAGGAACTATAACTGCAGCCTTGACAGGTAATGCCACCACATCAACAACTTCCACCAATATTACAGGGGGATTGGCAGGTTCTGTTCCTTACCAAACTGCAGCAAATACTACAACATTATTGGCAAAAGGGACTGCCGGGCAGGTGTTGACAATGAATTCAGGCGCAACTGCTCCACAGTGGTCAACACCAACTACCGGAACAGTTACCGGGGTTACAGGAACAGCACCCATAAGTGTTGCTACCGGTACATCTACCCCAGTGGTTTCAATAGCTGCTGCCACCACTTCCGCAGCCGGAAGTATGAGCGCTGCAGATAAAATAAAATTGGATAAATACCCCCAGGGCACAGCGAGCGGCCAGATGTTGTATTGGAATGGTACAACATGGGTAACTATTATTGCCGGAAATTATGGCCAAGTTCTGGAATTTAGAGATGGTGTACCCTCTTGGGTCGATAAAAATGTTAATTTAGTACAAATTGGAGATGCTTACAAAGGGGGAATTGTAGCTTATATTTTACAAACCGGCGACCCTGGTTATAACGTTAATGTTAAGCATGGCATTATAGCTGCCCCTTTGGATCAAAGTGATGGGTGTGATTGGGGATGCTATTCATTCCTTATATCTGGCGCCGATGGCACTGCATTAGGAACCGGTAACCAAAATACATTAGATATAGTTGCAGGGTGCAGTGCCTCCGGTATAGCGGCCCGAATTTGCAACGATCTTATTTTGAATGGTTATAGCGATTGGTATTTACCCTCTAAAGATGAATTAAATAAACTGTATTTGAGTCAATCAATAATTGGTAATTTCGCTTTAGTAAATGATTATTATTGGAGTTCAAGTGAGTACGATCGTTATTCGGCCTGGGTAGAAGACTTTTATAATGGTTCGCAATTCTCAAGTAATAAAGGTAATATTGCTTTTAGTGTTCGTGCGGTTCGGGCTTTTTAAAAATTTATAATTTATGAAAGTTTATAATTTTATACAGAAAATCATGAAACGAAAACTTTTTCTTTTAGCCTCAGTATTGATTTGCATCATCCAATGTTATGCCCAAAACGTTGGCATCAACGACGATGGCAGCACTCCGGACAACTCGGCAATGTTGCACATAAAATCAACGAGTAAAGGACTTTTAATTCCTCGCATGACTGAAACAGAGCGCAACGCCATTGTAAATCCGGCTGATGGTTTGTTGATTTATCAAACAAATGCAACATATGGATTTTACTTTTATAAAAGTGATTTACTGGCATGGATTCCGCTTTTAAAAAATCAGGAATTAGACCCGTATTTTAACGCCACTTTTGATTTAAGCGGTGTATCAACAGGCGATTTGCTGAAATTCGATGGCACAAAATATACAAAATTTACCCCCAACTTCACCGAAAGTAATTATTCCTACAACTCCAAATACGGCATAAAACTTTTGGCGCGAAACGATGCACAAACCAATGTGGACTTTGTAATTTCTCCCAAAGGAAATGGTGCCATCATAGCCTATCAGCCCGATGGCACAGCAACAGGGGGTAATGCAAGAGGCATTTATGCTATTGATTTACAATTGGGTAGAACAGCAAATACACAAGTTGCCGGTGGTATTGGTTCGGTTATTTCGGGAGGAGTTTCTAATTCGATCAACTTTGTTCCAGGTGGTACACTTCAAACAGGGATGTATTCAGTTATTGCAGGTGGTGTTGGGAATACTGTTACTGGTGATGAGGCAGTTGTTGGTGGAGGCCAAGACAATAATGCAAGTGCCTGGCGTTCGTTTATAGGTGGCGGATTTGGAAATACTTCATCCGGACCTTTTTCTGTGGTTGTCGGTGGTCAAAGTAATCAAGCTTCTGGTTCACTTTCGTTTGTGGGAGGGGGAAACGGGAATACCGCACAATCATATGGTGAATCAGTCCTTGGTTTATTTGCTACAATAGGTATAGGAAATTCCTCCACATATGCATCAACCGACCGACTTTTTGTAATTGGTAATGGAACAGCCGACGCAGCCCGAAGCAACGCTTTAACCGTACTTAAAAATGGAAATACAACCATTGGAGGTTCTCTTACCTTTAATGGAAACGGAAGCGGTACAAGCCTGAAATTGCCTGTAACGAGAGGTGCAAGTGGAAATGTTCTAACTACCGACGGAGTTGGCGGGACAAGCTGGACAACTCCCGCAGGTGGCACCGTTA
>JBAXWR010000256.1:0-10806 GCA_037128295.1 Mariniphaga sp. | reverse complement strand
TAGAGCACATCCCTTTTAAGGATGGGGTCCTGGGTCCGAATCCCAGCTGGGTCACTAATTAAATAAAGGCCATTGTAAATAGTTAATTTACAATGGTTTTTTTTTGTTTCTTAAAATAAAAAAATCGGTTCGGATTCTTTAAAAATTTGAATGATTGGTGCTTCTCTTTTTTGTTTAACCTTAACAGACAGTGGCCAAACACACTCTTTATATACTCTACAGTCTTTCAATTGACAAATAAGTCATCCTTTTACGCTTATGTTTTCAGAAGCGGTGCAGAAACAATCTATTTTTAATAATAAGCAACCTCATAATCAAAAATGAATACTTATTATTAAATGAATGTCGAATAACCTTAAGTTTTAAAAACCATTTCAAGATAATTGTGTTTAATACTTTGTGAATCAAAAAGTAAATAGTTAACGAAAAACAATATAACGTGATGAATAAAGTTATTGTCTTAAATAGCAGACCCGTTGGTAAACCACTAAAAGAAGATTTTAAAATCATCGTTGAAGAGATCCCTACTCCGGGAGCTGGCGAGGTTTTGTTAAAAACAAGGTTTGTGTCTGTTGATCCTTATCTTAGGGGTAGGATGTCGGAAGCAAAATCATATATCCAGCCATTTGAATTAAATCAACCTGTCAGTTCAGGAATCATTGGAGAGGTTATTGAATCACACAATGAAAAGTTTTCAAAAGGTGATTTTGTATCCGGATTATTGCAATGGAAAGAGTTTCAGACTTCAAATGGAGTGAATTTGCTGAAAGTTAACCCTGAATTTGCTCCTTTATCTGCTTATCTGGGAATTCTTGGAATGACAGGATTAACAGCCATTTTGGGTTTAACAGAAATCGGAGTTCCCAGGAGCGGAGAAACCCTTGTAGTTTCGGGTGCTGCTGGAGCAGTTGGAATGGTCGTGGGGCAAATCGGGAAAATCCTGGGTTGTCGTGTTGTTGGAATTGCTGGAACTACTGGGAAGTGCGAATTGCTGAAATCAAAATTTGGTTACGACGAAGCAATCAATTACAATTTGACAAAAAATATTAGAAAAGAAGTTTCAAATGCATGTCCTGATGGAGTTGATGTCTATTTTGATAACGTGGGTGGTGACATCTCTGATGGTGTTATGGTCAATATCAACAAGTTTGCAAGGATCATTATTTGCGGTGCAATTTCGCAGTACAATGCGACTTCAATGCCAGTGGGACCACGTTTGCAGCCACTTCTTCTGAAAAACAGCGCATTGATGCAGGGATTTATCATTGGGAATTACGCCCCAAAGTTCCAGGAGGCAATGCAAAAACTGACTACTTGGTTAAAAGAAGGAAAACTTGTCAACCATGAAACAATCGTTGAAGGATTCGACGAGATTCCTCAGTCTTTTATTGACCTTTTTGATGGAAAAAATACTGGAAAAATGATTGTAAAGATTTAATGATCAGATACTTTTGTACTATATAGGCACAATTACCTATCCATTTTCTGTTTAAAGGTGAATACTTTCTCACGACTTACGATGATGGATTCTGCATAGGTTCCGTAAAGCATTTTTACTTTTATCCTGTTGCCTGAATACCCTATCATATCCTTTATAAAGTCTATATTAATCAGATAATTACGGTTTACCCTGAAAAAATCTTCGGGGTTTACCATTTTCTCTAACTGATCAAGTGAATAGTCAATATCCAGGGTTTTTCCATCTTTTGTGATTAAAAATGTTGAACGTTCCTGAATAAAAAAAGACTCAATATCATTTACTGGAATTGACTTGAAGTGCACCCCTGTTTTAATCAGGAACCGGCTTTTAAACTTTATTGGCATTTCACTGATCATCTGCTGGATCTGTCCGGTTTTTACAGAAGGATAATGCTCTTTGAATTTGTTGATCGAATTTCTCAGCAATTCAGGGTCAATTGGTTTTAAAAGATAATCGATACTGTTCACTCTGAAAGCCTTGATTGCGTAAGCATCGAAAGCTGTAGTAAAGATTATTGGAGCCATAATCTTTATGGCCTCAAAAATCTCAAAGCAGATTCCATCGCTCAACTGAATATCCATAAAGATCAGATCAGGTGAAGGATGGTTGGATAACCAATTGACAGAATCTTCTACACTACCTAAAATTTCGAGGATCTTGATGCTTTCACCACTATCAATAAGTAATTTCTTTAACTTTTCAATAGCAGGTTGCTCATCTTCAATGATTAATACATTTATCATATTTTTGAAATTGGAATTCTTACAGAGAATCTTTCATTATTTTTTTCTACAATCAACTCTTTTTCAGAAACTAGTTTAATTCTTTCCCCAAGATTTTTAAGGCCAATCTGAAATGACCCTTCCAGTTGTTGTTTTGGTTGAAGGTTATTTTCAACTATAACATACTGCTTATTCTCCATTGAAATCATGATCTTTAGAGGTTTTGAAGTTGTGGCCATGTTGTGTTTCAAGGCATTTTCCACGAGTAACTGAAGTGAAACGGGCAGAATCAGGTAGTCAGAAGGTTGATCAACCAAAATTTCCATTCCAATCCTGTCGTTGTCACGCAATTGCTGAAGGTAAAAATAGTCTTTAACAAAACTCAGTTCTTTTTCAAGGCTAACCAGTTTATTATCATGTTGATCAAGTATATAACGGTAGATCGATGAGAGTTTGACAATAAAACGGTCGGCAAGTTGAACATCCTGATAGATAATGGATGATAAAGTGTTCAGGCTGTTGAAAAGAAAATGGGGGTTCATTTGATTCTTAAGCGTTTGGTAATGATACCGCATCTTTTCTTCGGTAAGTTGTTGGGCTCTTTTTATGGCAGCGATCAGTTCCATAAAAAAGAAAATCACGGTACCGGTCAACAATCCGATGGAAGAACCTACAATAAATCCACGTAACTCTTTTTCGGGCAGTTGTTGAAAAAACAGGCTCATATTGATACCCTGGTTAATACTTAAGAGCGCACTTACCAAAATAAACATCAATCCGGCAATCACAATCACACAAACATAAAAGATTGCCAAACGGAATAATATCTTACGGATAAATTCCTGTACTGTATTGTAATTTATTTTCCCAAATACAAATAAACCGATCCAGGCGAATAATTCGATTTGCACGACCATCAATACAAATGTAACTGCAAAGGAGGATGGTTCAAGTTTACCCTTTGTGATCAGCCCTAAGGCAGTCGTATAAAACAGGCTACCTAAAATGGTGTAGAGATGAAACCGACGATCTCCAATAAATTTCTTTGATGGTAATTTTGAGTGATCCATGACTTGAAATTACTTTATTTTTTCAACTTTCATATACCGGGTTGTATAAACATATTGCGAGGTCGGCAGATTCGACATTTTGATTTCCATTGTCACATCTTCAAGTAATTCAGTATATTCTATAACTTTCTGATTTAATGAAATATACACGGTTCCCCAATAATGGCTGCGCCCTTTCATGTTAAAGTCTGCATCACCCATTTTCATTTTAATCTCAAGCGGGTTGTCCATGGCCCTGAAATCTATCAATCCACATAGTTGGCTGTTAACCATTGAGATACCTTTCCAGGTTAATTGAATATTACTGTTTTTAAAGGTTCCAAGTCCGGCGAGATCAACTGCGCCATTCATTTTTTTTGCCTCATAAGTTTTGTTCAGCTTTAACGAATCCAAATGAGCCCAGGCAAATGCTTCAATACCCGCCATGTCCCATACCAAATTTTTGACCTGAACAGCATCCATCGGAAAATCTTTAAAGAAATCTGGCTGCAAAATCTTATCCGAAGGTTGATAGGTGAAGTTCTCGATATATGCCTGAGAATCGCCTATTCCAAATTCGCCTAATAATTTCTGCGATTTTGCGATTCTCACGTTGTTCCATTTTTCAGTATTGCCTGGAAGGTTTGTCGTAAGATCGCCGGTCACGCGGATTTTGTCGATAAAGTCACCAGCCAGCGTGTGGTTGTAATAATCGGTAGTGATGTGGTACCGTTGCGGATTTGCCGGAAGAGAAAGGTTTAAAGGAAGAGAGCGGAAGATTTTGTCGCCCTGAGCCAAATGGCCCTGAGCTTCTACAACATTATTTACAGAACCCATTGTTAGTAAAAAAGCAGCACCTAATGTTTTAATCAATGAGAGACAATTGTAATTTTTCATGACTTTTTGTTTTTAAATTGAACTTAATTTCAATTCAAAAGTATGCTGTCAGCTTGCGGATAACAATTAAATGGTGCAGAGTTGCAATTATTCAATGTTTAATTGTAATTGGGAGATGTTGAACCGGAGGAAAAAAAATCTCCGGTCTCCCTTTTTCTTTCTCCGGTTCACTCCCTCTAAGGTCTTCCCCTTTTCCCTTCTCCGGTCTTTCATCTCCGTCAAACTCATTCCGAAATCGCGATCCGAATCTTTTTGTTTTTGATTTTCTCGTCTTTTATCAAGTTGATAACTCTTCTTATTTTCTGACGGTTAATTGCCACAAAAGAGGATTCGTCGAGAACAGTGATCAGCCCTACATCCTCTTTTTGAAGGTTCCCTTTCTGTATCAGGAAGCCTACAACATCTGTTTTGCTGATTTTGTCTTTTTTACCTGCACCTAAGTATAAGGTGGTCCAGGGTGGTAGCTCAGGAAGCCGTACTTGCTCCGGCAAATTTACAAATTCAGGATAAACCGGCAGAAATTCGGGAACAGCATCTTTTTCTGCTAGAACGAGCCATGAAGTCCCTTCATTTTTCATTCTGGCAGTCCGTCCGTTGCGATGGATAAAAACCTCCTCACTATTGGCACCCTGATAATGGACAATATTTTTAATTTCGGGTATGTCCAATCCCCTTGAAGCCAGGTCAGTCGTGACCAGGATTTGGTAACTACCATTTCTAAATTTAAGCAAGGCCCTTTCCCTCTCGTCCTGTTCAAGTCCACCGTGAAAAATATCGTGTACAACACCATCTTTTTTAAGTAATTCGCTTATTCGGTCAACAGCTTCACGATGGTTGCAAAATACCAATGTAGGTTCATTTCCCAAAAAACAAACCAACCTGATTAGTATTTCGAGCTTGTCGGTATCTTTCGCCCTTACAGCTTTATAAACAATTTTGGGGCTATCTTCAACTTCAGAAAGAAAATTAAGTGTTACCGGATTGGTCACACCAGAAAAGGCAGGAATTTCAACAGCTGGAGTGGCAGAGGTAAGAATTCTCCTTTTAATTTTGGGAAGCTGACCGATGATGTAACTCATGTCGTCACTAAAACCCAGATCAAGTGATTTGTCAAATTCATCGAGAACAAGCAGGTGGACAGTTTCAGGATCAAAACTGCCACGGCGCAAATGGGCAGCTACTCTTCCAGGGGTGCCTATCAAAACGACAGGTGGCTCTGAAAAATTATTTCGTTCAGTTTTCATCAAATGTCCGCCATAACAGCAATTCACCTTAAAACCGCTTCCCATTGTCCGAAATACCTGTTCGATCTGAAGTGCCAATTCCCTCGAAGGCACGAGAATAAGTGCCTGAACTCCAATCGATTTTGGATTTATATGGTGAAGCAATGGCAAAAGGAAGGCCACAGTTTTCCCTGATCCGGTAGGGGCTAAAAGTACTATATTGTTTGATTTCAGATCATTGCTGATCATTGCGTTTTGTATCGCATTCAGGGATTCGAATTTCAAGTTCCCTAAAACTTTTGAGGTAATCTCATCTTTTTGCTTCATGCTGCAAAGATAATCTGATTGTAAAGCAAAAATATAAACATTGGAGTTGCTAATCATAGATTTTTGCTAATTTCAGCCTCTGTTATTAACTGACATTACCCATGCTAATACGTCTTTCTTTTTTGATCTTAATTTTTTCCTTTATGGGATGCGGAAGCAATCCCACTCCAAAACCTGCATTGGAAAAACAAAAAACACCTGATAAATCTCAAATTACTGTAAATCAAACTGATATTGTTGAAATGGTCTTGTTCAAAAGCGGTACTTTTATGATGGGATCGGATAAAGGTTTGCCTCTGGATAAGCCTGTTCATCAGACACTTATAAAATCATTTTATCTTGATAAAACTCCGGTTACTGTTGCCCAATTCCGGAAATTTGTTGATGCGACGGGATTCAAAACCGATGCTGAAAAATTTGGCGATTCAGGTGTTTTCGATACCGTTACATTAAACTGGTCGTTAATTCCCGGGGCCTCATGGAGGTTTCCGTTTGGGAAAGACAAACCACAGGCCATAGATAATCATCCGGTTGTGCAGGTTAGCTGGAACGATGCGATGGCTTATTCACAATGGGCAGGTAAAAGATTACCGACTGAAGCGGAATGGGAGTATGCCGCGCGATGTGGAGGTCAAAGCTCCTCCATGTTTAGTTGGGGCGATAAGCTTGTGGTCAATACAAAATATCAGGCGAATGTATGGCAAGGGGAAATTTCTGATAAGCAAGGAAATGACGGTTTTGTATATACTTCTCCTGTTGGATATTATGGCGTTACTCCCTGTGGTTTGACAGATATGGGAGGGAATGTATGGAACTGGTGCTCGGATGTTTTTCAACCCTATCCGGGGAATAATGAACCGTTTCAACCAAACAGTCAATTGCGTGTGATCAGGGGAGGTTCTTTTTTGTTCGACCAGAATGGTGAGAACAGTTTTTCGGTTTGGGGACGGGCTTCAAATACGTTCGAGACTTCTTTATTTAATACTGGTTTCCGCTGTGCCAAAGACGCACCCCAAAATTAGTGGCATTTGATTTATAAGTATTTGTATTATAGGTATATATTGTTTAACCAAATTTTAAATTAATTTTAATCAGATGGTAATTGAAAACAAAATTTCCCGCAGGAACTTTGTGGGGACAGCAGCAGCCAGTGCGGCAGCTTTTACAGTAATTCCCGGAATATCGTTTGCCGGAGGTGCAGAAAATGGAAGGATCAGGCTTGGATTTATCGGTACAGGAATCCAAAGCCATGGATTATTGAAAAGCCTTCTCAAATGTCCTGAAACAGTTACGATGGCTTGTTGCGATGTTGTATCAACGAAAGTTGACAAGTTCAAGGGTGAAGCTCAGGTTTTGAATGATGAGAAGTTCAAAGGTGAAAAAAATGAAGTGACCATTTACAAGAATTATCGGGAACTTTTGGACAGAAAAGACATTGATGCAGTTGTCATTGCAACTCCTGATCATTGGCATGCCCAGATAGCCATTGATGCTGCCAAAGCCGGAAAGGATATTTATTGTGAAAAACCGATGGCAGCCACAGTTGCAGAAGGTCGTGCAATGGTCAATGCTACCCGAAAGTATAAGCGCGTATTCCAAACCGGGAACATGCAACGTTCGTGGGTTAATTTTCGTCACGCCTCTGAATTGGTCTTAAATGGCTATATTGGTGATATTAAAGAGGTTAATGTTAATGTTGGACCTCCGGTCAAGGCATTGGATTTGCCTGTAGTCCCTTGTCCTGACAATGTTGACTGGGACATGTGGGTTGGCCCTTCGTTGTACCGCGAATATAGTCCAGTACTTGCACCTCCGGTTGAAAACAAAAATTTCCCCGACTGGCGGAATTATCGCGAGTTTGGTGGCGGAATGATTACCGATTGGGGCGCCCATATGTTTGACATTGCACAATGGGGACTTGGAATGGATAATTCGGGTCCGGTTGAGTTTAACCCACCGGCAAAACATGCGGTGATTGGTTTACAGATGAAATATGCCAATGGTGTAATTATGACCCATGCCAACTGGGGAGAGTCAAATGCTGTCCAGTTTATTGGAACCAAAGGCAAAATTGAGGTTAGCCGCAGTTTTCTTCGTTCTGATCCTGCCGAAATTGTTAAAATTGAGATTAAAGCGACTGACAAACGTCTCTACAAAAGCGATAACCATTATCAGGACTGGATCGATGCCATTAAAAAACGTTCAAAACCAATCTCGGATGTTGAGGTTGGACACCGGACATCTTCGTTATGCAACATTGCCAACATTGCATATGAACTACAACGTCCGTTGAAATGGAATCCTAAGAAAGAGGTATTTATCAACGATCCTACAGCAAACAGGATGTTGACAAGGACATATAGGGGAAAGTGGAACTTTCTTGATTTTTAAGTTTCCTCATGTTTTATGGTTACTTATAAATCAAAATTTGTGAATGACCATAATTTGTCAAAATATTGAGTTTCTGGTAACAGCCACGGCATTATAGCCGTGGCTGAAATTTAAAAGCTGAAATTATTAGTATATAAGGGTCGAAATTTAAGATAGAAAAGATTACCTTTACGATAAAATCATAGATAATGAATTCTCTCGAGTTAAAAAAAAATCTTATACACAGAATTGCTGAGATAAATGATCTTACATTTTTGAATGCGATTAAAACGATCCTTGATACCAAGGCTCAATCACAAATATTAATCTTAACTTCGGAACAACGTTCAGAAATAATTGAATCCCAAAAGGAAATTGAACAAGGGCTATATTTTGAGCAAATTGAACTTGATAGGGAATTTGAAAAATGGTTAAACGCAAGATAATTTGGTCACACAAAGCAAATATTAAGCTTTTTGGTATTCTTGATTATTATAGTGCAAGAAACAATAGTAATACTTATTCAAAGAAGTTATATCGCAAAATTATTAAGGAATCGTCTGTTCTTTTAAAACAACCTGAAATTGGTATTTCCACAGACCACGAATCTATCCGAGGGTTAATTGTCGATAACTTTATAATTTTCTACAAAAATACTCCAGAATTAATCATCATTCATACCATCTGGGATTGTAGGCAAAATCCTGACTCTATGAATATTAAATAAATTCAGTATTATTTTGAAATAAGCTAGATAAATCAAATTTATATCAATATGCAAAATATTAATCGCCGCAGATTCCTTCAGACCAGCACATTGGGCTTAACTGGTTTGGCAGCTCTCACCACGTCAAGCCTGACAAGTTTGGGTTTTGCACCTTCAAATGTAACTGTTGATAAAGTAAAATTGGGTAAAACTGGTTTGCAGGTTTCACGTATTGCGTTGGGTACAGGCTCAATAGGAGGAAACCATCAATCGAACCAGACAAGGCTGGGCTTACCGAACTTTGTTAAAATGGCCCATCATGCCTATGACAGGGGAATCCGTTTTTTTGATACTGCCGATAGTTACGGATCGCTACCCTTTGTTAAAGAGGTATTTAAAGAAGTTCCGCGGGAGAAAGTCACCCTATTGACAAAAATGTGGACCTATGATGACGTGACAAAATCCGAAGCAGTTGATAAAGCGCTCGACCGTTTCCGTTCGGAAGCCGGCACCGATTATTTCGATATCGTTCTGCTCCATTGCATGACAAATGGCAAATGGCGCGACGAGAAGAAAAGGTACATTGACTATTTTTCAAAAGCCAAACAATCGGGGATTATTAAAAATGTTGGGGTTTCCTGCCATAATATTGATGCATTGCGAGTTGCAGCCGACGATCCCTGGGTGGATGTAATATTGGCCAGGATCAATCCTTTCCAAATGCATATGGATGGTACAACTGCTGAAATCAATACCATTCTTGAACGTGCCAGAAATAATGGGAAAGGGGTTATCGGAATGAAGATTTTCGGAAATGGGGACAAGATCCTTGAGGCCGAGCGTGAAGAGTCGATCACTTATGCCATTAAAAAAAGCAACATCCATTGTATGACCTTAGGTTTGGAAAGCATTTCACAGGTTGATGATGCTATTGACCGTGTGATGAGGATCGTTAAAAGTTGAATTTTAAATAATTGATATATTGGTATTTATAATATGACAAAATTTGATAGAAGGGAATTTCTTTTAAAAAGTGCAGCTGGCATTGCAGGGGCCGCCACAGTCACTGCCGTTTTGCCAGAATTGAGCTTCGCCACCTCAGCAAGCAAACTGCAATCGGTTGATATGGTTGACCTTGGGAAAACCGGACTAAAAGTTTCGCGGATTGCACTGGGAACAGGAACAAGGGGGTGGAAGCGCGTGTCCGATCAGACCAGACTGGGTGTTGATGGCTTTGTTAAGCTTTCGCAATATTGTTACGATCGGGGGATCCGCTTTTTTGATACTGCCGATATGTATGGTTCGCACGCCTATGTTGCCGAGGCATTAAAGGTGCTGCCACGCGAGAAAGTTACTGTGCTTACAAAGGTAATGACTTACAGGCATGAAGGTTGGTATGAGGTTGAGCCTTTTGAGAAAAGCTATGATCGTTTCCGCAAGGAACTGAATACCGATTATATCGATATCTTTCTGTTACACTGTATGGAAAACGGCAACTGGCCAAACGAGTACAAAAGTTACATGGATGGGCTTTCAAAGGAAAAACAGAAAGGGAATATCAAAACGATAGGTATTTCGTGTCATAGCCTTGATGCCATGATGGTTGCTGCGACCAACCCATGGGTGGATGTTATCTTTGCCCGGATCAATAATGTTGGCGCAACCAAGAGAATGGACGACACTCCTGAAAAGGTGATGAAAGGACTTGAGCTGGCCCGCAAAAATGGAAAAGGGATTATAGGAATGAAAGTTTTTGGTTGCGGCGATTTGGTCAAAGAGGAGGAACGTGAAGCTTCGCTCAACTTTGTGATCAAAAGCAAAAATGTACATTGTATGACATTGGGTGTTGTTAGTCCCGAACAGGTTGACGATAACATAAGCCGGGTGATGAGGATAGTAAATAGTTAACTCCGTTTATAAAAAGTATGAAAAAGAATAAATTGAAAATCAATCTGTTTCGCATTTCCTTAATTTTTTTGTTGCTTACCGCTTCCCAATTTTCCAATGCGAAAGAGACCACACTTAACCTCTG
>JBAXWR010000255.1:0-10821 GCA_037128295.1 Mariniphaga sp. | reverse complement strand
TAACTGTTTTGTAACTAAGTGTTTACTCAGATCTCCTTCTGAAAGGAAGGTATCCGCATCACACCAACAAAGGTATGCTGCAAAACCGGGCGCAAAGGTAATAATTCTTAGATAAATGCGGTACTGATTGATTTATTTTTATGAATCTTCTGAATGACATCGGCAAACAGGGGCGCACACGACAAAACGGTGATTTTATCGCACTTTTGCCTTAAAGGAATAGAATCGGTTATGAGGACTTCATCCAATCCCGAAGCTTCGATCCGTTCGAATGCAGGTCCTGACAATACACCATGGGTGACAAATGCACGAACAGACCTTGCACCTTTTAATTTCATCAAATCAGCAGCTTTGGTAATTGTACCCGCTGTATCAATAATATCATCTACAATAATAACATCCTTATTTTCAACATCTCCAATAAGGGTCATCGAATCGATCCGATTCGCTTTACTGCGTGATTTATGACAAATCACAAGATCTGTTTTGAGGTGTTTGGCAAAAACATTTGCTCTTTTGGTCCCGCCCACATCAGGAGAGGCAACTACGATATCGCGTAACCCCATTTTATGGATATGGGGGATAAAAAGGGCAGCAGCGCTCAGGTGATCAACCGGAACATCAAAGAATCCCTGAATCTGATCAGCGTGTAGATCCATTGTGATTAAACGGTTAATTCCAGCAGTTGACAACATATCAGCTACCAATTTTGCCCCAATCGACACCCTTGGCCGATCTTTACGATCCTGACGGGCAAAACCAAAATAGGGCATAACTGCTATTATTTTATAAGCTGACGCCCTTTTGGCGGCATCGATCATTAACAGCAACTCCAAAAGATTATCTGCCGGAGGGAAGGTTGACTGCACAATAAAGGTGAAGGTTCCCCTGATGGTCTCTTCATAGCAAGGTTCAAATTCACCATCGGAAAAGCGGGGACATGTTGATCTACCTAATTCGATTCCTGCGTGTTCAGCTATTTTCTCTGCCAGATATTTTGATTCTGTCCCGGCAAATATTTTGATAGTTCCTGTCGACATAATTAGTGATTTTCTATGTAAATGAATTCGCTACAGTCTATCGGCAAAAGTAAATATATTGATCCAACTAAAAATCTGAATAGCGATTTTTTTTTACACAACAAAGCCCATCTTATGAACAATCAACTTCAACTATCTAAATATCAATTTAATAATTAATTTTTCCGAATTATATCACCGATAAAGCCCAGTACATCTTCCCGTCCCCGTTTTGTCTCAGCCGATGTTACAAATAAGGTTGGCAACTCTTCCCAGGTTTTCAGCATTTCGGTATTATAGACCAATAGGTTTTTATCCAACTGTTTAGCCGATAGTTTATCTGTTTTTGTAAATACCATTGCAAACGGGATTCCGTTCTGCCCCATCCAGTTCATAAATTCGAGATCAAGGGCTTGTGGCTCGTGACGTGAGTCGATCAGCGCAAACACACAAAACAGATTTTGCCTGACAGCCAGGTATTTTTTAATAAATGACAACCATTTTTCGCGTGACGAACGCAATGCCTTGGCATAGCCATAACCAGGCAGATCGACAAGAAACCACTCATCATTGATGTTGAAATGGTTGATCAATCGTGTCTTTCCCGGGGCTCCCGAAACCTTTGCAAGGTCATTAAAATTTGTCAACATGTTGATAAGGGATGACTTACCCACATTCGACCGCCCCACAAAAGCAAATTCAGGTTTTTCGGTCACCGGACATTTCGCCGGATCGGTGTTGCTGACTGTAAATTCAGCCTTTTTGATAATCATCATAATTTTCAGGAATTCGCAATCAAATGCTAGACTAATTTATACATTATCCCGATCTGTTCAACAGTATTAAATGCATTTGGCAATAAATCCGGTGGACATTTGCCGAATTGTTTTTTCGTCAAAAAACGTTTACAACTACTCCATTTAACTTCACCAGCTTCGCAATATAGTTCCCGGTAACTCTGAGTAGCTAAAGTTTTGCCTGCCAATATGCCATTGAAAATAGGGCATTGTGCTGAACTTGGACAAGTTTTATTCATATGTAAAAAATTTGTTTCAAAAGGCCAACTGTAATCGCCTTGATTAATTCCTTTTTATCTCTTGTTTGTGATTTGAAAAATCTCTAGTCCTAAATGTAAACTTCAAGAAGTTTTACAATCCCGTTAACCGGTGAAAGTTCAAAAATATCGATGATTGCCGGAACCAAGATCGTCTCACCTTTGTAAAATTCAAGGCTTTTACCTTCCCAGGATATCAAACAATCACCTTCCAGGCACATATAAATTACAAAGGTGTCGGAATTACTGAAATCGCGTTCGAGAGATTGTGTCAACTTAAGGATGTCAGTCGTAAAATACTGACATTCCACGAGTTTTACCGGAATATTCTCAACTTCCTTATATTTGGTCCTATAATTATTCTCAAATCGATAGTCGATGGCATCGACAGCAAGATCCACGTGAAGTTCACGCGCGTTTCCATTATCGTCCAATCTGTTAAAATCGTAAATCCGGTAAGTGACATCAGAAGTTTGCTGAATCTCAGCAACAACAATCCCTTTACCAATGGCATGTACTCTTCCAGCGGGCATAAAAAAGACATCACCCGCTTTTACCTCTTCAAAATTCAGGATTTCCTCTAATTGTCCTTTCTTAAAATAATCAAGGTAGGCTTCCTTATCGATGATGCGGTTAAAACCGGATATGAGCTTTGCGCCAGGATCGGCCTGTACAACATACCACATCTCTGTTTTACCGAATGCATCATGCCTTTCAAGTGCCAATTCATCGTTTGGATGGACCTGGATTGACAGGTTATCATTGGCATCAATAAATTTGATCAGCAGCGGAAATTCGGACCCGAATTGTTCAAAGACCTTCTCCCCGACCAAATCGCCCATGTAAACCTCCATTAGCTCTTCGATCGTATTGTCCTTTAAAAAACCATTAGCGACAACCGATACTTCATCCTGAACCCCCGAAATTTCCCATGTCTCACCACAGTTGGGCAAGTGCGAAAAGTCTTTATTCAAAAGGTCCTTCAATTTTTGGCCACCCCAGATCTTATCTTTACAGATCGGGGCGAATTTCATTGGATAGAGGCTATTCATGGCAATGAGTGTTTATTTCGAGTTTATGGGTAATCAAAAGAAATTGGAAATTGGAAATTAGAATTCATAGTCAACGACAGCTCTTTCAACAGTTGAGCTTTTAACTAGTTCAACCACTTTGAGGTGTTCAGGATGGATCCTGTAAACCTCAAGATCGTGAAGTGTCCCGAAATGGGTCACAAGGCAAATGTCAAAAGAAGAGGAGTTGAACTCCACATTTTGACCTACCTGGATGTATTTCAGGACATCGATTTTTTCCTTCAGTGCCAGCAATGCATGTTCCAACTTAGCCCTTACAACACCTTTCTGATCTTCGCTATCAAACTCCCTGAGTTTAAAAAGTACTGTATGATTGATCATAGTCTGCTTTATTTTTGATTTCAAATTACACAAAGATATTGATTTTGAATAAAAAATCATTGATACCGGAATATTTCCTTAATTTTGAATTTCAAAACTTAATAATATGCTTGTTATAGGAATTGCAGGAGGAACCGGGTCGGGTAAAACAACAGTTGTTAACGAGATTATTGGTAGCCTAAAAAAGGGGGATGTAGCTGTCCTTTCTCAGGATGCTTATTACCGCGATAACAGTCATTTACCGATTGAACAGCGTCAACAAATCAACTTTGACCATCCCGACAGTATCGAATTTGAGTTATTGATAGATAGTATCAAACGGCTCAGAAAAGGGGAAACCATCCAGCAACCCATTTACTCGTACCTCACCTGCACTCGTTTTGCAGAGACGACCACGATAAAACCACACAAGGTGATTATTGTGGAAGGGATACTCTGCCTTCAGCCGGAGAAATTGCGTAAGTTAATGGATATCAAAATCTTTGTTGATTGCGAAGCAGATGTGAGGCTTTCGAGGGTAATTATGCGCGATATTATCGAACGGGGTAGGGACGTGCTCAAAGTCCTGCACCGTTATGAGGACACTGTAAGGCCTAGTCATCTACAGTTTATCGAACCGACAAAAAGATACGCCGATATTATTGTCCCTGAAGGTGGCAACAACAAAGTAGCGATTGACATTATCACCCAATATATTGAAAAACATCTCAACGACAATCCCTAAATCAGTTAGTTATGCTTGAAAAACTTTCCCCGGAACATGTTTTGTTTTTAGACATCGAAACCGTTCCTCAGTTTGAGAAACTCGACCTTGCACCCGAAAACCTTCAAAAACTATGGAGAAAAAAAGCTGGCCAGATCGGAAAAGAGGGTGAAACGCCCGAAGATCTTTATAACCGGGCTGGGATTTATGCTGAATTTGGGAAGATTGTCTGCATCTCGGCAGGGAAGATCTTCCGCAAAGGCAAAGAGAGGGCTTTCCGTGTAAAATCCTATTATGGGCATGATGAAAAAAACCTGCTGATTGGATTTGCAGAATTGCTCACCGGGTTTATGTCAAATCCTTTACACAAGCTCTGTGCACACAATGGACAGGAATTCGATTTTCCATTTATTGCCAGAAGGTTATTGATCAATGGGTTACCACTTCCCTCTATTTTAGATATTGCTGGAGCCAAACCATGGGAAATCAAGGATATAATGCTGGACACGCTTCAACTTTGGAAGTTTGGGGATTACAAACATTATTCATCGCTTGAATTGCTTTGTACTGTTTTTAATATTCCGACTCCCAAAGACGACATCGATGGAAGTCAGGTTGCCGGTATCTATTATGGAACTTCAGATATTAAGAGGATTGCACGTTATTGCGAAAAAGATACACTGGCAATTGCGCAACTGTTGCTTAGGTACAAAGGGGAGCCATTGATCAATCCTGAAAACTTCGAAATTGCCGGACTTGAAGAATAATCTGCTCCTTTTGATTGGTTTTGTTATTTTTGCACCTTGAAACCGGGAGTTAGATAAAATTTGGATTCAATGCTTAATACTCCCTTAAATAATAATAGTTCAATTAATTAAAAGATTCAAATGCCAACAGTAGTAAGCGGAATACGCTCGACCGGAAACCTTCATCTTGGGAATTACTTCGGAGCGGTCAAGAACTTCATCGAGATGCAGCACCAACACCAAACCTTTTTCTTTATAGCTGATTTTCATTCGCTTACCACCCATCCAACCCCTGCCGATCTACATGACAATGTAAAACAGGTGTTGGCAGAATATCTTGCTTGCGGGATCGACCCTGAAAAAGCCACAATTTTCATTCAAAGCGATATTCCTGAAATTCCTGAGTTGTACCTTCTTTTAAATATGAATGCCTACCTCGGTGAATTGGAGCGGACAACCTCCTTTAAAGACAAAGCCCGCGAACAACCTGAGAATGTCAATGCAGGCTTACTTACTTATCCGGTGTTAATGGCGGCCGATATTATCATCCACAAAGCCCACCTTGTCCCAGTAGGTAAGGACCAGGAGCAGAACCTTGAAATGGCCAGGACTTTTGCACGCAGGTTCAACCGGATGTACAATGTGGAGACTTTTCCGATCCCCAAAGCCTATACCTTTGAAGGTCAGGACATGGTAAAAATACCAGGGCTTGATGGAACCGGCAAAATGGGAAAATCGACAGGAAATGCAATCTCTTTGGCCGAATCCCCTGCAAGCATCCGCAAAAAAGTAATGAAGGCGGTTACAGATGTCGGGCCAACCGAAATGAACCAGAAAAAGCCAGATGTGATCCAGAATCTATTTACCCTGATGGAAGTCGTTTCGACACCTGATGTTGTGAGCCATTTCGACGCAGCTTATAACAACTGTTCAATACGTTACGGGGATCTCAAGAAACAGTTGGCCGAAGATATCGTCAACTTTACCAATCCTATCCGGACACGTATTGAGGAAATTGCCAGGGATGAGGCATACCTTTCCAGGGTTGCGAAAAATGGCGCTGAAAAAGCCCGTGAGTCGGCATCCAAAACGCTGGAAGAGGTGCGCAAAATCATTGGGTTCAGAAAATTCTATTAATAAATTTTTTCTGGCGAAAAAATTTATACAGACTCCTGTCGGATTAAAACCTGCAGGAGTTTTTGTTTTAAGGATAAAAATCCTACTTTCGTCAGATATTGTTTTTCGGGTTATTCTTAGGTAATAAAGGATTGACCTTGTATTCAATTATTCAATAGATTTCCGGTTTCCAATTTCTATTTTCCAATTTCTAATTACCAATTTAACATGCCTCTCATTATCATTTTCCTTGCGATCGCCCTGCTTTTTGTGCTGGTCACAGTCTTTAAAATCCATGCGTTTCTGGCATTGCTGATCACCTCCTTTGCTGTTGGGGTTTTAAATCATATGGATGCCCTCTCCATCCTGAAATCAATTACCGATGGTCTTGGTAGTACCATGGGAAGTATTACTCTTGTCATTGTCTTTGGGGCCATGTTGGGAAAGTTATTGGAGGAGAGTGGTGCCGCTTATCAGATTACAAATAAACTGGTCGAACTTTTCGGCTTGTCAAAAATCCAGATCGCGATTATGATTACCGGGTTTCTTGTAGGACTTCCGATGATCTACAATGCCGGATTCCTGGTTTTGATCCCGTTGATTTATGCAATTGCCTTTTCGACGAGACTGCCTTTGATCTACCTTGGCCTTCCACTTTGTGCTGCCTTATCGGTGACGCATGGATTTCTTCCGCCACACCCTGCTCCTACTGCTGTGGCAGCCATATTACATGCTGATCCAAACCTTACGTTAATGTACGGAATACTTGTTACCATACCAGCCATTATTATTGCAGGCCCCTTATTGTCAAGATTTTATGTAAACTGGAAGCTTACGCCTCCTGCTAACTTGTTTGTTCCACGTGAATTTAAAAAAGAGGAGTTGCCAACGCTTACTGCAAGTTTATTTACCGCTTTGAGTCCGATATTGTTTATGCTTTCAGGAGCTGTGATCCAAATGGCTTTGCCTGCCGAAGCAATCAACCTCAAAATATTAAAATTTATCAGTGACCCGAATATCGCACTTTTTGCCTCTGTGTTTATTGGCATTTACCTGCTTGGGATCCGAAAAGGAAAAAAGATGCCCGATTTGATGAAAACATTGGCGGACTCTTCGGCAAGTGTGACCATGATCCTGTTGATCATTGGTTCAGGTGGCGCATTTAAGCAAGTTCTGGCTGATAGTGGCTCGGCAGAATACATTAAGGCAGTCGCAAGTGGATTCAACTTATCGCCATTAGTGCTTGCATGGAGTGTAGCAACGCTGATACGTTTTACAATAGGTTCTGCCACAGTATCTTGCATTACGGCTGCCGGATTAACGGCACCGTTGATCGTAGGGACAAATGTTTCACCCGAATTGATGGTGATTGCCGCAGGTGCCGGAAGCCTGATGTTATCCCATTTCAACGACATCGGTTTCTGGTTGTTCAAGGAGTATTTTAACACCTCAATCAAGCAAACCTTTGCGGTGTGGACGGTTATGGAGACTACCATCGGAATTGTTGGATTAATCGGTGTAATGATATTAAGCCATCTGATTTAAAAATTCACTTTTATGCTGATCATGGAAAGTTTTTCAGGGAATACAATTCAATCTGAAGGACGTCAATATTCTTATTTTGCCGGAAACAATTACCTTGGTTTGGCCAACCACCCGGAATTGATAAGGGCTGCAAATGAGGGAATTCAGAATTTTGGTTTGAATTTCGCAGCCTCTCGTCAAACAACTGGTACATCAACAATCCATCTTGAACTGGAAAGATTACTGGCTGGTTTTAAGCAGCAGGAGGATGCAATTGTGTATGCTTCAGGTTATCTGGGCAACAAAATCCTGCTTCACGCACTTAAAGGAGAATATGACGCGATATTTGCAGATCAGTCAGCACATGCAAGTATTATAGATGGGTTTCCCACTGATATTTCTCAAATCTACTTCTATGAACATCTGAATTCCATAGACCTGGAATATTTGATCAATAAACACAAATCAGTCAGGCCTTTAGTAATAACCGACGGCATATTTGCGCTAACTGGCGAAATTGCCCCATTGGATGAGATTTATCCAATTGTTGTGAAAGCTAACGGTTTACTGGTTGTGGATGATGCCCATGCCACTGGTGTCCTTGGGAAGAATGGAAAAGGGACACCTGAGCATTTTCATTTGGGACACGCACCACTTATTTTTCAAACCGAGACCATGAGCAAAGCCATTGGGGTATATGGCGGCTTTATATCAGCAAATCAGAAAGTTATTCAAAATATCAGGGAGAATTCACATGTTTACGGGGCATCAACCGCCTTACCTCCACCCATGGTAGCTGCTGCCTGCGACGCCATAAAATTAATAGTCAATGAACCTGAACGAAGGGAAAAGATGTTGATGAATGCCTTGAAAATCAGGGAAGGGGTCAAAAATCTGGGTTATACGACTACCGAAAGTTGCGCCCCGATCATCCCGATCCTGTTTGAGGATCAAAATAATGCTTCCGGTTTATCAGATTATTTGAAAACAAAGAGCATAATTGCCCCGTTTGTGACCTATCCGGTCAAGACAGTTCAGTATATTGTAAGGATAACCGTTTCTGCTTCACATACCGAACAACAAATCAACGAGTTGTTGAATGTGTTGGGCGATTGGAAAATGAAAGAATGAAAGGAGAGAGGGAGAGATTGAGTGACAGGGAGAACGGAAAAGGGAGACAGGAGAACGGAGACTGAAGAACGGAATGAAGGGAGAGGGTCAAGAACATCTGGGATTGGACTAAGTGATCATTATTTTAATTGCCTGATCTATTGATAAGTAAATCAATTTATAACCTGAATTTAAATATGGCACCCTTTACTTAACCGTTACCTTGATTGTTTTTGTTTCGGCAGCTGCACCTGATTCCCATGAACGTTTGTATTCCAATTTCAAACTATCAGATCCGCTTTTGGCACCTTTAAATGTCCAAACTTCGGTACCACCTCCACCCATAAGCCCGGGATTGCTTGCAGTATATTTCGAGTCTGTTTTTTCCACAACCGATACATCCTGTTGGTTGCTCCAGGTCCACGAGTAGCCGGTCGATGGATTCGATGTCAATTCCAATTGGAAACTATCGCCAACCCCAATTTCATAATCCGATTTCATAGTGTCTGAATTTTTAATCTTTGAATGCATTTTACAGCTTGACAAAGAACAAGCCAAAGCAAATATGGTATATAAAATAAACTTCATTCTAATTATATATCTAACTGTAAATCAATATTTTGAATAAGAAGTACCCTAAAGGTCCTTGCTATATCAATCGCCTCTTCCCTATCTTCCCAAATCATGGTCAGCCTTTTCTATCCATAGCTTTAATCGCTCGTCATTTGCGTTCATATAATAACTGGGCATCTTGAATTGCAGAATTCAAAAATGAAAATGATTTTTGTCTTTCATTTTCAAACTCATCGTGTGTATATACAACCACATCAACCGGTAATTTCGATCCAATTAAAAGACGTTGAACTTCAATGTTCCTCAAATATTTAGGCTCATCGGAATCTTTTTCAATCATTGATTTGAACCTCCGTTGACGACTTAATTTTTTTGTAAATATAACAAAATCAAATCAAAATAGTACAAGCATTGGATTAAAGAACCCTTATGACAAAAATGCCAGTTGTGCTTTTGGAGTCTTTAAGGTATTCAGCAAGCGGAACCTTTGTGGTCAATACCTTTCCTCCCGATAACGGGGCATGTAGAAGAAAAACCCTTCCTTCCTTTTTAAATAAAAGCCCAACGTGTGAAACGTCCATTCCCGGAATCTTCGTTACAAATGCAACTACGTCACCATCAATGATTTGTTTTTCACAGGAAGCAATTTTTTCTTTTGGAATATAATAAAACGGTTTTACGGATACACCGATTTCAATTTGCTTAATCTCCTCAACCAATTTTGGCTGCCCCAACAACTGTGGATAGGAGTCAGGATGGGTGCTCATATAATTCAGGTTGACCTTATGGGGTTCACCTCCTACTGGACCGGTTACGTCCTTTACGATACCTTTTGTCGCGTTGTCGATCATCCATTCTGCAATGTAATGCAAGCGGCTTGTGTAACCGTTCAATTTGCCGTTGCGGTACCTTAATGTTTCAAGCTCTTTGACGAACCGGTCGAAAGTTGCCTTACCGCTTTTGATGGTACGGGCTATCGCGATACAATTTTCAACAAAGGTGGTGCAATCCAACTCGCGCAAGTTGACGACAAGGTTTTCTTCTTTTGTTTTATCTAGGGTATTTCCAACATAGGGCGTGCCTATAAAATCTGTTCCAATCTTATAGACCAGATCACCCATCGGTAAGCTTTTGTCTTTTAAGAACTTATCAAACTTTTCCTGGAGCAGCACCTTATCTTTATCGGTAACAACGATTTTGGTGGCACCGAAAGTTGCAAGGGAAATAAAGTTGAAAAAAGAACTAAATAGAAATAACTTTAAGAATCTGATTTTCATTGTATTCATTTTAATCTGTTTGTGTTTTTTGAAGTTCAACCCTTAGAGTTGCGATGTTATTATCTGCATTTCAGCATTATAACGTATCCGCCATAACACTCATTTATCCGCCATATATCCGCCATAACACCTATTTATCCGCCATATAGGCAATTATTGTGCAATCAATGTGCAATTTGTGCATTTCTTGTGCAATTCATTTAATTTAAAAAAAACTTCCGATACCAAATTTGACCAGCATTTATTTGTCTTTATTCTGGCGTTATTGGCGTTATTCTGGCGTTATT
>JBAXWR010000254.1:0-10895 GCA_037128295.1 Mariniphaga sp. | reverse complement strand
GACACTTCGACTTCGCTCAGTGTCCGGTCCCTGAGCGAAGCCGAAGGGCCGGTTCCGCAAGCTTCACCGGGGGTTATTCAGATTTAAACCCTTCGGGTAATTTTACTAGCGTAAAATTACCCGAACTACTTCTTTAATGCAATGATTTTCCATTTCCCGTTCTCCTTTACATGTGCCATTCCTTTGTAGCAGCACGCCCCATGGTAATTGTTGGCTTCTTCGTAAATCGGTGCAATTACTTCCTTACCAGAAAGATCAATAAAACCAGTTTTGCCGGCAAGTTTTACGGCAGCATAACCACCTATAAATTTCCAGGTAAAATCGTATTTTGGGGCAACAACCTCTTTTCCTGTTTCGTTGATGTAGCCATACTTTCCGTCCAACCGAACGGCTGCCATTCCTTCCGTAAAGCCGTAAGCCAAATCGTATTTTGGGGCTACGACCTCTTTCCCGTCGCCGTTTTTGTAACCATATTTGTTGGTGGTTCCAGAAAAAAATGGAACTAGTTGAGCCTGTACTTCGATACTACAGAAAAGGATAAAAAACAAAATGAAAGCTTTCATAGTAAAAATATAATTACCAACTAATTCATATTCAGCAATATAATAGCAATAGAAGATTTCTCGCAAAGATCGCTAAGAACGCAAAGAATCTAATAAATAAATCTTTGCGTAACTCTGCGGCCTTTGCGAGACAATAAAACAAATGGTTTCGTGCAAAGATCGCCAAGAACGCAAAGAGAGTAAAAAAAACCTTTGCGTAACTTTGCGGCCTTTGCGAGACAATAAATACCATCAAATGTTTCGCGCAAAGATCGCTAAGAACGCAAAGAATTTACCTATTGTCCTTGATCTGGCCAATCTTCTCTGTTAATACCCCACGAAGATGATGGTTGCCCTCCCATAACCAACACCAATTCACCACCTTGCAGGATATCCGTATGTTTGATGAATGATCGGGTATAGGGTTTCCCATTTAAGGTGGCTTGCTGGACATAGATATTTTGCTTGCTCAGGTTCTCAGCCTTCACAACAAAATGTTTCCCGTTTTCGAGGTTGAACTCTGTTTTGGCCGCCAACGGACTGCCGATCACGTATTCGCCATTTGCCGGATTGACAGGATAAAAACCAATCGAACTCAATACATACCAGGCACTTGTTTGTCCGCAATCGTCGTTGCCGCACAAACCGTTGACTTTATTACTGTAAAAGTTGGTCAGGATATGGTTGACCTTTTCAGCAGTTTTCCATGGCTTCCCAAAATAGGAATACAAATAGAGGACATGGTGGGATGGTTCATTCGAGAATTCCGAAAGTCCATAATAGCCATTGTTTTTGTAATCCTGACTAGTTTTTCCGGGAGTGTTGTACAAAGTATCCAATTTTTGATCAAACGAAGCAGCACCTCCCATTGCACCGATCAACCCCGAAACATCCTGAGGTACATACCAGGTGTAGATCCAGGCATTACCTTCCTGAAAACCGACCGATTCACGTGGGTCAAATGGGAGTATCCAATTGCCCCTTGAATCTTTGGGGCGTACAAAACCTGTCAGGGGATCGAATACATTTTTCCAATATCCGCTTCGTTTCATAAATAATTCGTAGTCTGCTTGTTGCCCCAATTTCTTAGCCACCTGGGCAATGCACCAATCATCAAAGGCGTATTCCACTGTTTTCGTGACTCCGCGCTTTTTGGGATCAAGGTCATCGGGAACGTACCCATATTTGCGGTAATGGTCTGATTCACGAATATCTTCATTGGCAGTGACCTTCATCGCCTCGTAGGCAAGTTGAACATCGAAACCTTTAATGTCTTTCAAAATCGCATCGGCAATAATCGGAACAGCGTGATAACCGGGCATCACATTCGCTTCCTTAAAATACAATTCCCATGAAGGGAGAAGTCCATGCTGCTGATAAAAAGCAAGATAGGATTTGATAATATCGGGTAGCCTTTCAGTCTGGGTCAGAGTATAAAGTGGCGCGGTTGCCCTGTAAGTATCCCATAATGAGGATAATGTGTAAATATCCTTTCCCTGGCGGATTTTTTCATCAGCACCCAGATAATCCCCTTTCGCATCATCGTAACGGAATGGGGCGAAGTAATTGTGGTAAATGGCGGTATAAAACGTCTCCTTAAAATCCTTATCCTCAGAGGTAACCTGAATTTTAGCCAGTTCTTTTTCCCAGAGATCTTCGGCGTTTTTGCGCACATTTTCAAAATTCCAATCTGTGATTTCCTGAAGTCCTGCCATAGCACCTTCGATTGAGGCAAAACTGATCCCCACCTTTACGATCAATTGATCACCAGCTTTTGCTTCCGGGAATTGAAGGTAACTGTTCAATCGCACGGCAGTGGCTTCGGTGGTTGAATTGATCTGAGTCCCATCTGCATATAAAACGATGTCATTAAAGGGCTTATTCGTTTGGGCCGCAAAAAATACGCACCGTTCACCAACAAATCCGACCGAACGCCGGAATCCAACAATCGTATGATTATTAACCTTTTTGAAATAACACTCAATCGGCTCGTCCCCATTGTGGCCAACCCTCGATTCCCCACCGTTTCCAAACCCAAGGTCAAACCTCAACATTGCATTTTTGCTTTCCGGAAGGGTATAACGGTGCAGTCCACAGTGGGTAGTAGCTGTCAGTTCAGCTTTAATCCCTGATGTTTTGAGCAAAACAGAATAATATCCGGTACTAGCTATTTCATCCTGATGGGAAAACTCGCTGCGGACCGATTCCCATGTTGGCGAAGTATTGACAAGGGGAAAAACTGAGATATCGCAAAGGCTTTCAGCACCCGTCCCACTATAATGGGTATGACTGAAACCCTGTATTTTAGTGCTGCTGTAATGATATCCGCTGCACCAATTGTAATCATGATCGCCGTTGTCGGGACTCAGTTGAACCATCCCAAACGGAACTACCGCACCCGGAAAAGTATGGCCATCTTCGTCGGTACCTATAAATGGGTTGACGTACAAGGTGAGTTTTTCAGTTGGGAATAGCTTACAAGAAAACAATATTAATCCACTGACTATAAGCCATATGCCGATTTTCAACATTTATGGTAAATGAATTATGATTAATTTGCTGTTAATTCAGAAAGTACGTTTTGAGAATAAGATTCCAATTGATCCTCCGTGATTAGTTGTTTCGGTGCTTTCAAAGAATCAAGAAAATCCAAAGCATTTTCATAAGCACCATTGAGTTGTATATTTTGCGGCTTTGAAACCAGAAAATCAAATCTCGATTGATTTACTGCGGAATACTCTTTTAAATCTGTTATATAACTATAGAAAACAGCTGCTTTAGTCTGTATTGAGACTTCATCAATGAAATCAAAATTAATTGGTTTAATATAATTATGCGTGGCTTTTTGCCAGGATAAATCAAATTTAATATTGAAATGCTTCGTTTTAATTACTTTGTTCTTTTCAAAATTCTTCTCTATCTCCTTATCTTGCCCGAAAATATAACCATTAAACTTTTTAATAATATAATTCTCATTGTGTTTTACAATTACTGGTTTTTCAACATCAATTCCCGGAAGCAACAGTTTTGAGTATTCGTCAACTGCCTTTTTACTGTCACCAAAAACATTTTTTACATAAGAAGGTTCGTTAAAAATTAAACCTGCTGCATCTTCACTTAAAACATTGTTATAAACATATTTAAGAAAATCCGATCTATTGTAATTACCAGGGAACTGATCGACCTGTTTTTTTACTTTATTAATTATTGTTTTTAAATAACCATTGAACAATAAATTATCAAAATTTGGATAGATTGCTTTCGCCCTTGTTCCATCACCACTTACAAATTCGAAACGGTTTTCATCCGGGAAATAAAACAAGATCCCAACATTAAGAATTTCCCCTAATGCCAGGCTGTGTCTGTATTGTAACACACTATATGTGAAATGATTAATCATAGTAGTGATCCTTTTAATTTGTGTACAAATATAGATTCATTCTGTTTAACCTTTAGGTGTATTAACAAGTACTACCCAAGGTTTGGTATGACCAACATTTTCGCTAATTACTTCAACAACATCAATTGCTTCGTAGATTGGTAACATCCTAATATTAAATAAGATGGCCTAGATAAAAATCTAAAGAAAACAGTCTATTTAAAGTTTATACACTCTCACATAGTCAATCAAAAATTTCTGTGGAAAGATTGCATCATCGATTTCGCCACCCCAGCTTCCGCCAACAGCGGTATTGAGCAAAAGGTAAAGTGGGCTGCTGAAAGAGTTTTCAAATGCTGTTGCAGGAGGAGAAAAAGTCAAGTAATTCTTGTCATCTACAAATAAAGAAATAACACTTCCCTTTCTTTCAAGCGAATAGGTGTGGAAGTTTGTGGCGAGGTCACTGAAATCCAAATTGCTACCTTTACTGCTGTGTTTGCTATCCTTAGTCGAGGTAGAGTCCCACCAATGCAAAGTTCCATAAACCTTTCCTGGAGTATGGCCTACAAATTCCATCACATCGAGTTCTCCACATTTTGGCCATCCAACTGTATTGATATTGGTACCCATCATCCAGATTGCGGGCCAGATCCCTTTCCCTTGCGGAAGTTTCGCTTTCACTTCAACACGGATATCCCCTTCAAATGCTTTCTTGTCCAATGTATTGATACTGGCCGAAGTGTATTTTGCTCCCTGAAAATCCTCTTTCAAGGACTCAATAACCAGGCAACCATTTTCCTGCCTTACATTCTGGGTGCGTTGCAAGGTGTAATATTGCTTTTCGTTGTTCCTGATAAACCCAACTTCGAAACCCCACTTTGTAGCGTCTGGTAATCCGGTACCATTAAACTCGTCGGACCAAAGCAAAACATTTTTGGAATCTGAAACAGGCTGTGATTTAACACAATCTACATTGAGAAATAAAACAAACAACAAAATGATGACCCTAAATTTGCTCATAACTTTAACAAATTAATTATCAATTAGTTAAAAATGATTGTGTATTAATTGTAAATCAGCTCATTTCACCTTTGACAACAGAAACTCTGTCAGGTTATTTGCAGCCTTGAGGTTCTCAAAATCGGCCGGCAACATCGTATGGTCAATGTATTCGTTGTACAACCATGGGTCACCAACTGCCAGGACATATCCCTTACCGAACGAAGTTTCTGCGATATAAACTTGTTTGTCATCGGTCAGGACAGCTTTGGCACCTTTGCTTAGATTGATGGAACTTACCTCTTTCATGTAAATTTTATTCACACCTTTAAAAAGAGGGTGGTTTGGCAGATTGGTTTCGGCAGCCATATTGTACTCTTTTCCGGTAACCGGATTCAAGGTAACCGGATTGAAATGCATTCCAAATTCTTTTGCCAATTGGTTCAGGTGGGTGAATTCGCAATTGGGCTTGTCGTTGGCGAGAATCAGGAGTACGCCGCCATCTTTTACCCATTTGGTTATGGCTTTTATATCATCGGGCATGATGTAATTTGGGTTCGGGCTCTCTGTTGTAGTATCGGGGTCAACAATGATGTAAAGGCCAATACCTGCAAGGCTCTTTGCTTCGGCTTTACTGGCGATCGTCTTCAGGGCAGCACCTTTGCTTTTCAGGAGATCGCCCAATTGGGAAAACCCACTGTTTTGGGTATCATCCCAGGTATAATGGAATATCTTCCCGGTTTTGGCATTGATTTCGTGGTTGTACCAGTTGTCGAGGCCAACTGTTTTCTGGGCAAATCCATTAAGCGATAAAATGCAAATAATCAATAGGATAACACTCTTTAATCTAAAAAAATTCTGTTTCATTTTGTATGGTTTTTGTTTGCTTGAAATTTCAATAAATAAGCCACTAATGTAATCGAAAAAACTAATTCTTAACATGTTTTGATAAAGGAACCTTTATTTTCGCCACTTCTTTGGCTACCAATGCGGCAAAAGCTTTAGCTCCTTCAACCGAAAGATGGGTATCGTCCTTTCTTCCTTCCGGAAATTTCTGATCCGGAGGTGTCCAAAGATAGATTTTTTTTGATGGCTCATCACCCATTGGTTCGATCAGATTAAAAGTAAGGCCTTGCATATCAATAAGCTTAACGTTCAACCTGGAAGCCAGCTCACGAACGGCTTCGGGATATTTTCCATGGGTATCAACCAATTTCCCGGCTTCATCGAATTTACGACGGACAATCGGTGTCAATAAAATTGGTGTGGCATTTTTTTTTCTGGTTTCGGTGATATATTTTTCAAGGTTCTGCTGGTAAGTCGTCTGAGGATCAGTATAAAGCAATGGTTTGTCTATTTTCTCATCGTTGTGCCCAAACTGGATAAAGACAAAATCACCCCTTTTGAGGCTATCCAAAACAACCTTCCAACGTCCCTCGGTGAGAAAACTTTTTGAACTTCTGCCGTTAACCGCGTGATTGGATACTTTTACGTGAGGATCAAAATAATCCTGAAAAACCTGTCCCCAACCGGTTTCAGGGTAAACATCCGGCTTTTTATTAGCCATTGTAGAATCGCCTATCGTATAAACAGTTATCGTTTTTGGGGCAGAACAGCCGTTGAATAATCCCAAAATCAGTATCCCTATAAAAGGTATTTTCTTCATGATATGATCTTATTAAAACTCCTTTTAAACAGGGGAATCCATCAGAAAATCAAAATTGTCACCAGCTTTTAATTCCTTTGGAATCATCCCTTTTTTGAAAATCCTTACATTTCTGTTGCCGATCAGTTGAAGCGAATTGTTTTCATATTTAAACATTGTCCCCTCACGAAGGCCAACAACTGTAATTTCAGGATTGACCTCCAGAAACTCCAAAATCCGTTGTTCACGTGTTTCACCGCCATGCCCTTCAGGATTGGCATCCAGGTAATGGGGGTTGATCTGAAAAGGCACAAGTCCCATACAATCAAATCCATGAGGGTCGATGATTGGCATATCGTTGGTTGTCCGAAGAGTTGGGCACGCCACATTGGCCCCTGCACTCCAACCAATATAAGGGGTACCGTTCTGCACTTTTAACCTGATCGCTTTCATAATATTGTTATCGTGCATCATCCTGACCAATTGCCAGGTATTTCCTCCACCAACAATGATGGCTTCAGCTTCCCGTACTGCTTTAACAGGATCGGCATAATGGTGGATAGAGGTGACATGATGACCGATTTCAGCAAACCGTTCCTCCACTTTTGACTCATATAGGTCAAACGAAAAAGTTACGGCGGCATAGGGGATAAACAAGGCATTTACCGGTTTGGAACCCAGGAAATCTTTGATTTCAAGCTTCGGATAATCCAAATAGGGCTCACCGGGCATCGTCGAATTGCTGATTAGTAATAATTTCATAAAAAGACTATTTTTACCGCTGCAAGATAAATAAAAAACGATCTGAAAAAACTAACACCCTTCTTAAAACAAAATCTCATTTTAAAGTGTTATCAACGGATGAATTGCTGGGATTTATTCTGATTATTCGAAAATTTTGATTCTATTAGATCTTTTATGAAACAAAAACCGATTAAAAAAGTACTGGTCGCTAACCGTGGCGAAATTGCCGTAAGGATTATCCGTTCGTGCAGTGAGATGGGAATCGAAACCGTCGCCGTTTTTAGTGATGCCGACCGTTCGGCAATGCACGTCAGGTTTGCCGATGAGGCGTATAATATTGGCCTTCCACCTTCTTCAGAGAGCTATCTGAACATGGACAAGATTATTGCGGTAGCCAAGCGATCAGGTGCCGATGCTATCCATCCCGGATACGGATTCCTTTCTGAAAATGCTTCATTCTCACGTCGTTGCCGTGAAGAAGGAATTCAGTTTATCGGACCTTCTCCCGAATCGATCGAGATGATGGGGGATAAAATCAGTGCCAGGATCAGGATGATTAAGGCCGGTGTACCCGTTGTTCCAGGCACCACCGAAAAACTGACAAGCGAAGCAGAAGCCATCAAGGTGATCAAAGAGATCGGATTACCGGTCATGATTAAGGCCTCGGCTGGTGGAGGCGGAAAAGGCATGAGGCTTGTACACAAAGAATCGGAGATTGCAAGTTCGATACGGGCAGCCCGATCCGAAGCCAGAATGGGTTTTGGTGACGATCGGCTTTACATCGAAAAATACATCAATTCGCCACATCATATTGAATTTCAGATTCTTGCTGATAATTACGGAAATACGGTCCATCTTTTTGAACGCGAATGTTCGGTTCAACGCCGCCATCAAAAAGTTGTTGAAGAAACCCCATCCCCTTTAATGACCCCTGAAATCAGGGAAATCATGGGACAACATGCCGTGGCAGCAGCGAAAGCGTGCAATTATCAGGGTGCAGGAACCATAGAGTTTATTATGGATGAAGACCTCAATTATTATTTTCTCGAAATGAATACCCGGTTACAGGTTGAACATCCTATTACAGAGCGTGTTGTGGGTGTTGACCTTGTCAAGGAACAGATCAGGGTTGCTGAAGGGATGAAACTCCCGTTTAAACAGGAAGATTTGAAACAGTTGGGACATGCCATCGAATGTCGTATTTGTGCCGAAGATCCCGAAAATAATTTTATGCCCAACTCTGGAACGATTACCCATGTAACCGAACCGGAAGGTTTGGGAATCAGGTGCGACGGCTATGTTTATTCCGGTTACACAATTCCTCTTTACTACGACTCAATGCTAAGTAAATTGGTTGTTTGGGGCCGTACACGCGAGGAGGCAATCCAACGGATGAAGCGTGGACTTTCTGAATACAAAATCACAGGGGTAAAAACAACCATCCGATTTTTGGAAAGGATTATGGAAACGCCTGATTTTGTGAATGGTAAATACAACACTCATTTTATTGAGAAAAACAGTGAATTCCTTCATGGCGAAAACAATTGCGAAAGGCACTGTGAAGATATCGCGATGATCGCAACATTTGCAGCCTATCTTTCCCGATTCGAAACAAGTAAAAAAATGAACACCATTCCGATAGAAAAACCGGAAAGCAACTGGAAACGGCAACTTAGAAAATTTACAGCGAGAATTTAACTCCTTATATTTTCAATCGGTTCAGAGAAACCCGGAGTAGGTATTCAATTTTGATTTTAGAAATTTATTAAAGAATCAGGCCAAATGGAACTCGAATTAAAAATAAATAAACGCAGTGCGATCGTTAAAGATGTGAAGCAGGAAGGGAATATGATGACCATCTCTGTTGATGATGTACTGTACGAAGTGGATGTTGTGAAAGTCAATGATCAGGAGTTTTCGATCCTTCACAATGGTAAATCCTATAATCTTGAGGTGATCGAAACCGGTGAACCCAAACATTACAATGTCAACGCCCTTAAATACAAATTTGATGTCGAAGTGATTGACAATGAAGCCCGTTACCGTCTCAATAGGATGCAGGGCGGCTCTATCAACAGCGACAATACGATCCGTTCGCCAATGCCTGGGAAAGTTGTAAAAGTGTTTGTGAAACCTGGTGACCATGTTGAAGCAGGACAAGCCCTGATTGTCCTTTCGGCTATGAAGATGGAAAGTGAATTTAAAGCCGGTACAAGGGGAATTGTGAGGGAAGTGCCTGTCAAGGAAGGCGAAACGGTTGATACTAACCAGCTTCTTGTCGTTATAGACGAAGAAGAGACCGCCCAATAAACAATCAAATATCTATTAATCAATTATTTATAAAGATGTCGTCACAAATTGATAAATTCGAAAGGTTAAAAGACCGAAACCTTGAAGCTGAGGAGGGTGGAGGTCCGGATCGTATTGATCGTCAACATGCTGCGGGAAGAAAGACTGCCCGTGAAAGGATTGACGTTTTGTTCGATCCCGGGACATTTGTTGAGCTTGACAAATTTGTGGTCCATCGTTCCCATGATTTCGGAATGGAAAACAACAAATTTTCTGGCGATGGTGTGATCACAGGTTATGGGAAGATCGATGGCCGCCTGATTTATGCTTTTGCACAGGACTTTACTGTTTTGGGCGGGACGATGAGCCGCGCCAATGCCGATAAGATTGTGAAGATTATGGATCTTGCCATGAAAATGGGCGCCCCGTTGATTGGTTTGAACGACTCTGGTGGTGCCCGAATCCAGGAGGGGATCGAAAGTCTTGCTGGCTATGCTGATATATTTTACCGTAACGTGATGAGTTCCGGAGTTATACCCCAGATCTCGGCGATCCTTGGCCCATGTGCCGGAGGTGCTGTTTATTCACCTGCGCTCACCGACTTTATCGTGATGGTCAAAGAGACAAGTTATATGTTTGTGACCGGCCCTGATGTTGTAAAGGCTGTTACCTATGAAGATGTAACCAAGGAGGAGTTGGGTGGAGCCTCTACCCATCATGCCAAAAGTGGAGTAGCAAACCTTACCGCCGACAACGAAGACCATGCCTTGCTGATGATCCGCGAACTGATTGGCTACCTCCCATCCAATAACCTTGAGGAAGCACCTACAGTTGAAACGAAGGACGATATCCATCGTGAAACTGCTAACCTCAACGCATTGATTCCTGACGACCCAAACAAGCCCTACGATATGAAAGAGTTGATTGTCAGCATTGTTGATGACAAGAATTTTTTCGAGTTGCAACCCGCATTCGCGATGAACATGATCATCGGGTTCGCCCGTTTCGGGGGTAAGAGTGTGGGGATCATTGCCAACCAACCTTCAAATCTTGCAGGTGTCCTCGACATCAATTCATCTGTTAAAAGTGCCAGGTTTGTCCGTTTTTGCGATGCTTTCAATATCCCATTGGTTACAATTGTTGACGTTCCGGGTTTCCTTCCTGGAACAGCACAGGAATATGGTGGGATTATCCGTCATGGAGCCAAGTTATTGTATGCTTATGCCGAAGCCACTGTTCCAAAAATTACGCTGATTACCCGCAAGGCTTATGGAGGTGCGTATGATGTGATGAGCAG
>JBAXWR010000253.1:0-11000 GCA_037128295.1 Mariniphaga sp. | reverse complement strand
TGTAATCATGCGGCTATGCACGGATAGATTACAAAATAAAAACCCCGGAGCAATTTTGCATCCGGGGCCGCTTTTATAGAGGTAAGGTTACAACAGTGGCAGATTAACTCATGGGTTTCCAGTTATTTGGGAGCAGTTCGCTTAACCGCTGACTTGAGTGGTCCGGTATGCGTTTTAACACATCGGTCAGCCAGGCCATAGGGTCCACTCCTGCCAGTTTGCAACTTCCCAGCAGTGAATAAATGACAGCTGTCCTACCTGCCGATTCATCATTGCCACAAAACAAATAGTTCTTCCGTCCAAGAGCCAAAGGCCTGATCCCATTTTCTGCCGCATTGTTGTCTATATTATAACGTCCGTCAGAGACATACCTGACAAGCCTTGGAAAGATGCTGTATGTATAGGTGACAGCTTTGCCAATAAGGCTTTTGGGCAGCACTTTAAAATTGTTCTCATACAGCCACTTCTCAAAATCTTGTAGTATGGGGTAGGACCTCTCCATTCTTAGCTGCCGGACCTGCTCATAATCCAAACCGTCATTTTTTGCTTTCCGCTCAATGGCATACAGATCCTGTATGACCGTCAAGGCATATTTGGCCCTGGGCGGATCATTGTCGCGAGCCTGCTCAAACTTGCGCCTTGCATGAGCCATGCAGCCAAGCAGCAGCACGTCCTTCTTGTTTTCATAGATATCGTAAGCGCCATATCCGTCACTCTGGACAGCCCCCTTAAACGACCGCAACAAATCGACCACCACCCTTTGGGCGCGGCTCCCTTTGTCATAATAAAAGAACAGTTGGTTCTGGCCGGGGCTCCGGACAATCCAGAAGTACCCCTTTTTCGTCCCTCCAGGCTTGTCCCGGTCCATCACGGGGATGGTGCTTTCGTCAATGTTGATATAATCACAGCCCAATACTTCCTTTTTCAGTGTTTCATACAGCGGCCTTAATAAAAGGTCGGTTGCCGCACAGGCCCAGTCATTAACAGTGGAAGCGGCAAAGTGTACCCTTATCCTTCGGAACATCTCAAGGATTCGGTAGAAAGGAAGGTGGTCCTGATATTTGCTCACCAACAGATATGCCAGTATCGAAGCCCCAGCATTTGACTTTGGCAACACCTGTGTGGGAAGTTCCGCGATGATGATCCCCTGGCCCTGTGGAAGCGCATATTTGGGGCGCACAATGTGTAGGACATATACTTCTCCCGGTTTATATTCAATTTTTTCGGTAACCTCTTCACCTATCCTTACAGCCCCTTCGGGGATGTTTTCAGGCTCAATGACCACCTCTTCGCGGCGCAAATGGTCTGGGATTGCCTCGCGAACTGGTTGTTTCTTTTCCTCCTTTTTGCGCACATAGGTGACCACGGTCTCTTCTGACACAACTTCCTTTTCTTCTGGGAGGGTTTCCATGCCTTCAAAAGCAAGGCGGAGCTGGTTGGGGTCTTCCGGGACAAAACGTTCGCTGCTGTGCCCATACTTCTGGCGGCGCAGGAAGATCAGTTCGGCCACCAGCTTCTCGATCGTGATATCGCGCTCGGCGATACCTTGCTCCAGCCGTTCTATCTGCTGCTCAAGTGACTCGTCTATGGGTGTGATATCTCTCTTTTTCATGCCTTAAAGATGCAAATTATCAATGGATTACACAAATATTTTGATCAAAAAAAACATTATTTTTCAATCTTTTTTTATTTTTTTTCCGTAAATAACGATTATTGTATTTAGTCAGGGCAATGATACTTTACCAGTACTTTTATCCATTTGGCAGGGCATATCTTTTACGCTGTACGAAGGTTTTGGCCGACAACCCTTCGGTCATCATTACCAGGTCCGACCATTTCATGTGATAGTAATTTTGATCCCCTTCCCTGGCAGGGCCTTCAAAACATCCCGACTCCAGCCGTTTGCTATAGATGACCAGTCCGCCCCTTTCCCAGTGGAGCAACTTTATGGTAGTACGCGGCCGGTTCAAAAAGATAAATACCTCCCCACTGAGAGGGTCCCTTCCCATACGTGAGCGTACCACACCGCAAAGGGTATCGAAGCCCTTGCGCATGTCGGTACTGCCACTACAGAAATAATACTGAAGGCTATCGGTGAGACAGAACATAGCCAGCTATAAAATATGGATAAGTTCGCGCAACAGGCTTGTCCCACATCCCACCGGAACGGACACTTTAACACCGTTCGGGTAGGTAAGCTCAAGGTTCAGGTCAATGACCCTTTTCTCCTGTCCCGGTTTTTCAATAATTACCGGGTAAATGTTGCCCGCTTCCTGGGGCTCCATATTTTGCAGCCTCGAAAGCCAGTAATAATAAACATGGATATGTATCTTCTCTTTCAAACAATAGGACTTCACTGTAAGTCCACTGCTCTTACAACTGGCAACCATTGAGGAAGCTTCTAGTAATGTCATCCGATTTTTCATCCGTAATTTTTTGCCCGAAAGGTAGAAGTCAGATCTAAACCAAACAAGACGTGCAAGACCGATTGCTTACCTTAGAATTATCATAAAGCATTGTGCGATGCAAGGGCAAATATTTGTTTTTGATGAAATCTAAATGGTAAAGTAAATATAAGAATAACCAATGTCCACAATTTAAACTATGAAGGAAACCATCGATGAAGAATTATGCAACCAATTATTGGACGATTTTAGGAAGCTTACTTTTAAAGAGAGGAAAAATCCTACTTTTTTGGAGATTATTAAACAACCAAATAGAGAGGTGCATTGGAGCAATATCTTGGCATTTTATTTAGACCCGAACAGAGAGCATAATTTAGATGATCTTATGCTTAGATCCTTTTTTGATGCATTGGGTGAAAGTGTAAAAATAGAAAATCCAAAGAAAATTGAAGTTCATCCAAATTTTCGTACTCTAGAAGGTAAATATATTGATTTAGTGGTTATTGCTGATAATTTTGTTATTGCTATTGAGAACAAAGTATATGCCCCATTATATAACCCGCTTGAAGACTATGGTAATGAAATTGATAAAATGGCCAAAAAACTGAAATGTGTGAGTTTCAAAGTCGTTTTATCTATTGCTCATTACAATGAAATACAAGAATTTAAGAATCTCACTTATGAATGCTTTATTAAGCACATTAAGAAAAATTTACCAATTTATGAATCCAATGCAAATGCCGAATACTTGATGTTTTTTAAGAATTTTTTAAAAAATATTGAAAACACTATAAAATTTAAAGAGATGATTGATAACAAGGAGAGTTTGGAATATTTTCAAAACAACTATGAGGCAATTGAGCAATTAACCTCTAAATTTGAAAAAACAAAAAGTGAAGCCTATGCTAAATTCAAAGAAATTCATGATGTAATTAATCCGGCAAAACTTGAAGCTTCAATTAAGGATAAGTATAAAATTAATGTAAGAATTGAGAAGTCTATTGATATTGAATGGGTCGATGGAATCATTGCATTTTGGATGTACATTCATACACCGGAAGGAAATATTAAAATTGAAATTGCAGTTTATAGCCTCATTATATGTTGTTCTGCTGATACGATTAATGAAATTTATCAAAATAGAATTAACGAATCGAAGGATTACAAAATAGAATTGGACATTTGTGATGATGTAAAAATCACAGCTGATACAATTTTAAATTTCATTAAGAAAATAGGAGGAATAGTATTTGCAGAATAATTCAATTAATGCTGATTCTGATTTCGGAGAACTTAATTCCCAATGATTCAATTTACTATTGGGAATATGTTTTTTGTTTTTCATCTGTAATACTTTTCACTATGCGCCTCCCTTTGTCATACCCCACCGTTACCTTTGGATTAAATCTTAAAGGATTAAAAATGATACGACCGGAATTAATTAAAGCGTTGGCTGGATTTGGAGCAATGGAATTATAGCTGATGATATGGCAAAGGGAATCACCCAAATAGCAATTTGTAGCTAATGCGTGTGGAGGTGCTTGATTTGGAGACATATCCTGATCCCAATTCACAAAATTAATGGTTTATTTTTTCATTCAGCCTTTGCTTTTCCGGCGCATCGGTGGTATGATCTTTCTTGTACTTTTCTGATTGCGCCGCCTGTCGAAATGGCACTCCTGTTTCTACCAATATTTCGCACCTACGGTGCTTTTTGACCTTGCCAAAAATATAATTCCATCTCCTTTAAAAAATACGATGGATAATAACATAAAGCCTAAGTTTATACAAGTATCTAAATTTCAATGTATTAAAACGATCTTCATTCATCACGATTTTCAAATTTTCAAGTTACCAAATCTTTAAGTCCCCAATTATTTCCAAATCCCTTCTTCCTTTTCAGGTTGCGTATCGAAATCGAAGATTCGTTTTCCATTTCCCTTCTTCGGTCTGCTTTTTCCATTCTTCCTTCTCCATGTTCCGTTCTTCATTCTCCATTTTACTTTGCGAAGACCAATCAATCCCCAGCAGTATCAAAACCAGCCGCCAGTTGCCAGTAGCTAGCAGCATTATTTAGATCAGAACTAAATATTGAACCCTCCTTGCAGGTTCAGCGGAATGGTTCTATTTTTATCCGAAATTTAACTTTTTAGAATATGATGAGGAACGCTTTTTCTTTACTGATTGCAGGGTTACTGACAGTTTCAACGGCATTGGCGCAGGAACCTACAACCTGGCGGGGACCAGGCTCTTCCGGCAATTATCCGGATACCGGTTTATTGAAAACATGGCCTGCAAGTGGCCCTGAAATTCTCTGGCATTTCGACGAATTGGGCGACGGATTCTCTTCACCTGTTTTTGCAAACGGCAAAATTTACCTTTCGGGTGCAGTAGATAACGTTGGATATATTTATTCCTTAACAAACGATGGTAAGCTCGAATGGAAAGCGACCTACGGTGAGGAATGGGTCGAAAACTATCCCGGTTCACGGGCTACGCCTACTGTTGTTGGGGATATGCTCTATATTTATTCCGGCAAAGGGGTGATTACCTGTATGAGTTCTGCAAACGGAAAAGTAATCTGGACAAAAGATGTAATGAAAGACTTTGATGGTCAAAACATTACCTGGGCCGTTACCGAAACCCTCGTTATCGATGGAAATAAACTTTTTGTAACCCCTGGTGGTACAACCAATAATGTGGTTGCGCTAAACCGAATGAACGGCCAATTGATCTGGAGCAGCAAAGGTGTAGGCGACAAGTCTGCCTACTGTACCCCATTGATCGTCAAATTACCAGCCCGCAAATTGTTGGTCACCATGATGGAAAAACATATCGTCGGACTTGATGCAGAAACTGGAACAACCCTCTGGTCGTATGAGCACACCAACGAATGGGCCGTCCATCCAAATACACCTCTATTTTTTAACAACAGCCTTTTTTGTTTTAGCGGATATGGTCAGGGGGGAGTCAAATTGGATTTAAAGGCTGATGGTAGCCAGATTACAAAAGGATGGTTCTCCAAAAAATTGGACAGCCGTATGGGCGGAGCAGTCGTATTAAATGGATATATCTATGAATCAGGCGATAATACGAGAGACTGGCAATGTGTTGATTGGACAACTGGTGAACAGAAATATGCCTCCACTTCCATTGCCAAAGGTAACCTTGTTTCCGCCGATGGGTTGTTGTTTATTTACAGCGAAAAAGGTGAACTTGCATTAGTTCCCGCAACTCCCGATGGATTCAAAATTACCAGCCAGACAAAAGTGGGAATGGGTACTGGTCAGCATTGGGCTCACGTTGCCATCAACACTGGCCGTCTTTTCGTCAGGCATGGTAAAGTGTTGATTGCGTACAAAATAAAATAAATTGGGGAATTGGTAGTTAAAAACTATTTTCCAGAACGGGAGAAATGGATTCAAAACCATCTTCTCTCGTTTTTAAGTGTTAATAAAACAGTTCTTTATATGAAAAAAATATATTTGTTTTCATTGGTATCGCTTTTTGCGGTCGCATCTTTTGGTCAGGTAACCCAATGGAGAGGGGAGAAGCGGGATGGAAATTTTAAAGAATCGGGGTTGTTGAAATCGTGGCCTGAAAATGGCCCAGAAATGATCCTAAAAGTCGAAAAACTAGGGAAAGGCTACTCTTCACCAGTCGTTGCCAATCAAACAATCTATGTGACTGGTATGATCGATACCCTTGATTATCTTTCAGCTATCGATTTTCAGGGTAATATCAAATGGCAGGTACCCTACGGACGTTCCTGGTCAAAATCGTTTCCCGATACAAGGTCAACACCTACAATCGAAGGTGACCGTGTTTATGTTGTTGGCGGTGTTGGCAGGTTGGTCTGTATTGATGCCAACAGTGGAAAAGAGAAATGGGCTGTGAACGTGGACAAGGATTTTAAAGCCGAATGGCACAATTGGGGCGTTTCTGAATCACCATTGATTGTGGATGATAAAGTAATCTGTTCCCCGGGTGGCAAAGAAACCAGCATCGTTGCCTTCGACAAAATGACCGGAAAATTGATCTGGAAAAGTTCAAGCGTAGGTGGACTAAGGGTTTATGTATCACCAACGATATACGAATACAAGAATTTCAGGTTCATCCTGGCCGCTACGTCAACAGACCTTATCGCTCTCAAACCGTCAACAGGAGAAGTGGCATGGAGCTACAAATACTACCAGAAAGACAAATGGGACGACGCAATCGGCCTGATCTGGACAAATACACCATTGTTCAAAAATGACGAGATCTTTTTATCGATGGGCTACGATTACCCGTGTGTAATGTTAAAGATGGATCCTTCAGGAACTTCCGTTTCCGAAAAATGGACAGGAAAGGTTTTGGATAATCACCATGGTGGCGTTCTATCCAATGGTGATTACATTTACGGCTCAAACTGGATCAGCAACGGTAAAGGGAAATGGGTTTGTCTGAAATGGGATACCGGAGAAGTTAAGTACGAAACCGACTGGAACAATAAAGGTTCGATCGTCAGTGCCGATGGTCTTTTCTATGTTTATGAAGAGAAAGCAGGAAATATGGGATTGGTCAATCCAAACCCGGAGAAATGGGACGTGATCAGCAGTTTTAAAGTAGCAAACGGAACAGGTCCACATTGGGCTCACCCGTTTATTAAAGATGGGAAAATGTACCTTCGCCATGGCGAGGTTCTGATGGTTTATAATATTAAAGCATAACTTATTGTCGATGAGAATAATACTTGGTTTTATATTGTGGCTCCTTTTATTACCTGTTTTTGGACAGGAGACTGCCCAATGGCGCGGCCCCAACCGTAATGGGATTTATCCTGAAAAAGGGCTATTAAAACAATGGCCGGATGGAGGTCCAAAGTTGATGCTTGAAATTCAGGGGTTTGGCAAAGGGTATTCACAACCGGTTGTTTATAAGGATGTTATATATATTACTGGTATTAAGCACGATACACTTGACGTGATTTCGGCCTACGATTTAACGGGCAAACTTTTATGGGAAAAATCCTATTCAAGTGCCTGGATAAAATCCTATTCAAGCACACGTTGTACCCCAACCATCCAGAATAACAGGATTTATCTGGTTGGCGGTATCGGGACAATCTGTTGCCTCGATGCAAAGGATGGAAAAGAAATCTGGTCACAGGATCCCCAGACTGATTTCAGTGGTGAATACCATATGTGGGGGATTGCAGAGTCGGTATTGTTGACCGACAATGCGGCCCTCTATGTAACCGGTGGTGCAAAAGCTTCCGTTGTAGCTTACGATAAAATTAACGGTAAATTGCTTTGGAGTGCCAAAAGCCTTGGTGGACAAAGGGCCTATGCCTCTTCAATGTTGATCGAAAGGAACAACATGAAGATTGTCCTGGCCCAGACTTGCAATGACCTGATTGGCATCAATGCTATAAATGGCGAGGTATTGTGGAATTACAATGTCGAACCTTTTCATACTTTTCCTAACGGGAAAGGGGTGAATACCAACGATCCAATCTATTCAAACGGTGAGATTTTCATCACCAGCGGTTATAAACATCCCGCACTGATGTTTTCCCTTGCAGAAGATGGACGATCGGTGAAACTCAAATGGCAGAACGATTCGATGAATGTCCATCATGGTGGGGCAATTCTACTGAACGGAAATATTTACGGTTCCAACTGGCTGAACAATACCAAGGGACATTGGGTCTCTGTCAATTGGGAAACCGGAGAAACCAACTGGGTCAAAGACTGGTTTAACAAAGGTTCGATTGCTTGTGCCGATGGGATGTTCTACTATTACGATGATAAAAACGGGAATGTTGCCCTTGTTCAACCCGATCCAAATGAATTGAAAATTATAAGTACTTTTAAAGTTCAGGTTGGGGATGGTCCCTATTGGGCGCATCCGGCAATTTACAATGGCCTCCTTTATATTCGTCATGGTAATAACTTGCTGATATACAATATAAAAGCATAAAATGGTTTCAAAGAAGACTCAAAATAACCTTTTTTATCTGGTTCCTGCAATTGCCTTTCTGGCAATTGTATGGTGGTTGATGAAAGACCCGACATCCAAATTCACCGAAAGCTTGCCGGGATTGGATAAACGTGGGGCGGCCGATTCCGTATTGGAGGTAGTGGACATCGGGAAAATTTATGAGGTTTCTTCAACAGCCTACACCGAAATGAGCGAATCGTGGACCCGGTTCAGGGGAAGCGATTACGACAACATTTCAAAGTCACCTGTAAAATTGAAAGAGAAATTCGGACCGGCTGGTCCTGTAATCAAATGGTCACTGGCATTGGGCGAAGGACATTCTGGTGCGGCAATTTACAAAGGGCTCGTTTACCTGCTCGATTACGATGAAAAAGGAAAAGCAGATTTATTGCGTTGTTTCTCTTTAGCCGATGGGAAAGAGCTTTGGAAAAGGGGTTACAAGATCAGCATTAAAAGGAACCATGGGATGTCGCGGACCATTCCGGCAATTACCGATAAATATATCCTTACCATTGGCCCACGCTGCCACGTCATGTGCCTCGATAGGGCTACCGGAAACCTGAGATGGGGTATTGATGTGGCCCGCGAATACATGACCGAAATACCCTTCTGGTACACAGGTCAATGCCCTATGATCGACAACGATGTGGCCGTTATCGCCACAGGTGGAAAGGCATTGATGATTGGTGTAAGCTGTGAAACAGGGAAAAAATTATGGGAGACCCCAAATCCTGAAGGTTGGAAAATGTCGCACTCCTCCATTATGCCCTTTACTTTTGGTGGCAGGAAAATGTTTGTTTACAGTGCAATTGGTGGATTGGTAGGTATTGCTGCCGATGGTGCCGATGTTGGCAAAGTACTGTGGAAAACCCCGGCATGGAACCATTCCGTAATCGCCCCTTCGCCTGTGTGTATGCCCGATGGCAAGATTTTTATGACGGCAGGTTATGGTGCCGGTGGGATGATGCTCCAACTCAAACAAAATAGCGGAAACTTCACAATAGATGTGTTGCAGGAATACCTTCCCCGTTTTGGATTGGCCTGCGAACAGCAAACACCAATTTATTGGCAAGGCCACCTTTTTGGGATACTGCCCAAAGATGCCGGGTCCCTGCGCAACCAATTTGTTTGTGTCGATCCTTCCGATGTCAAAAAAATGGTCTGGTCGAGCGGGCCAACTGCCCGATTTGGATTGGGACCTTATTTTATAGCCGACAATAAATTTTTCATCCTTGACGATGAGGGCACACTTTCAATTCTCAAACCGAGCATTTCCAAATATATCCAACTTGATCAGGTCAAGGTAATTCAGGATGGTGCTGATGCCTGGGCTCCTTTGGCGATTGCCAATGGGTACCTGTTGCTCAGGGATTCAAAAACAATGGTTTGCATCAATATGAACCTTTAATTTCAAAACGATGAAGAACAAAGGTATTCTTATTTTTTTGTTGATACTGGCAGTCGTGATTGTCGGTGTAATCGCAACTGACTTCAATTCTACAAAGCCAGACCAACAACCGGCCAATCCGTACGAATACAACATTGATTCGTTCACGCGTGTTGATACAGCCCTTATTATGTATAAGGAAACCCGTAACCTCAAAATCGAATTGGTAGAACCCGTGGGAATTGCGCTCCGTGAGAATCGCATATTTGTCGTCGGCGATCAAAAACTTCAAATTATCGAACCCACAGGAAGGTTACTACAGGAGGTCAACCTGGACCAAAAGCCGACTTGTGTTTACGTATCTGAAAAAAATATTTTTATTGGATACCGTCAGTCACTTTCGCTGCTCAACCGCGAAGGTGTGAAATTGGCCGATTGGAATTCATTTGCCGACAGTACGGTCATTACCTCCATCGCCGAACAGTCGGGTATTGTATTTGTCGCCGATGCCGGAAAGCGGATAGTAAGAAAATTTAACCTCGAAGGAAAGCCGGTGGGGGAGATCGAGGGAAAATCGGGAAATGACCAGATTCATGGTTTTATCATTCCAAGTCCCTATTTCGATCTTGCGTTTAATCCTTCCGGAGAACTTTGGGTCGTGAATCCTGGGAAACATACTTTAGAAAATTACACATTCGATGGCAAGCTTCGTACATGGTGGGAAGCGACTTCGATCAAAATAGAAGGTTTTAGTGGGTGTTGCAATCCGGCCCATTTTGCCTTTTTGCCCGATGGCGGTTTCGTTACAAGCGAAAAAGGGTTGGTCAGGATTAAAACTTATTTACCTTCCGGTGAATTTGCAAACGTAGTGGCAGCACCTTCCAAATTTAAGGAGGAGGGACACGCTCCCGATTTGGCTGTAGATGATCAGGGCAATATTTTTGCCCTCGATCTGGATAAAAGGATGATCAGGTTATTCGTAAAAAAATAAGAAATGAACAGAAAAGATTTTTTCAGAAAAGGCGGACGACTGACAATTCTTACAGGAATTGGCTTATTGAGCGCTTTTCTTGCCTATGATAAAAAGATTGAAACGCCTGAAAATTGCTCTATAGCACCTCAATGCAAAGGTTGCGGTAAGCTATCGCAATGTAATCTTCCACAAGTAGATAAGATACGACAAGATGGAAAATAACAGGAAGAATAGCAGGAGGGATTTCATC
>JBAXWR010000252.1:0-11020 GCA_037128295.1 Mariniphaga sp. | reverse complement strand
GGATGGTCAGGCCCGGGGTATTCGCGCATTCTTCTATATGTGGCTGGCAAAAGCATTCGGCCGTGTACCCATGCTGGCAACAGGAGAGAATTATATTAATACTCCCGCAAAAGCCCGTGCAAAAGATTTTACTGAAATGTGGAATTTTATCATTGATGACTTGAAAGTAGCCGCTGATGAACTACAATGGGATCCATTAAATGGTGAATATGGTCGTATTACAAAGGGTTTTGCCCTTTCATACCTGGGAGAAGCGTATATGTGGAGAGCGTATCGCGTTCCGGCCGGAGCTACTGCAGACTATGGTTTAGCAAAGACCGCTTTTGAACAGGTTATTGCCAGCGGCAAATACGAATTAAATAAATCGTTCACCACATTGTGGGATCCGGGTGCTGTTTGGACAAAAGAGTGTATTTGGGAAGAGGTTCTTGACGAAGGTTCACAATGGAATCAATGGTCGAACCTATCGCAGGCACACAACTGGATGGTGCAGTTTGTGGCTTGCGGTTCTCTTGGTGGATGGGGTACCCTGTACCTGTCGTGGGAATGGTGGAGTTCATATGAACCAGGCGACAAACGTCGTGAGGCTTCAGGTGTTACCGGTGCAATCAGAAACATTGATCCGGCCTTTAAGTCTGCCACTAACTATGGTTACCATCCTTATTTGCAGCAAAGCCTTACAGTTCCTGATAGTATTGATACGCATTATCATTTTTCAAATAGTGGTGAATATGCTCCTTCTATCTGGACGAATAAATACTGGCGTTCGACCCGTTCTAATTACCAGGCTCCATGGGGTTCCCAACAGATTTATTATAAACGTTATGCAAATGTTTTATTGGACTATGCAGAATGTTTGTTTAATTTGAATGGTGCAAATGATGCAACAGCCTGGGCCCAGATTGCTAAAATTCGTGATCGTGCATGGGGTAATCTGGAAGTTGGTAATTCTGCTGCTTTAACTGCAACTTATCTTCCTTATTATCAACAAATTACTACATTCTTTAATGGCAATGGCGCTAATCCTCCAATGGTATCGCCTACTAAATATCCACTTCCATTCAATACAGCTACCGTTGTTGTTCCTGACGCTGCAACATATTATACACAGTTAAAAGCATCTAAAGGTTTTACTTCTCCGGTATGGTTGGTAGCTTTGGGACAGGAACGGCGAAGGGAATTCAATTCTGAATGGTGTCTTGCTCAGGACCTAATCCGTTCAGGTTTTATTCAGGACCATATCACCCACAATTATCCTAAAGGGGTAGGCTATCCAGCAAATAACCCTTTGGTAAGGGATGATTATCATACTTATCGCACTTATGATTTCAATCTCTTAAAGATGGATATGCCAATTCCATCAGACGAATTACTGAAAAACAAATTGTGCGATCAAAATGAGGCTTACAAGTAATGGCAAGATATTGCATCTTTAGGAATGTAATATTACCTTGACATAATATAATAAAAGGGGGAATACCAGTGTGCATTTCCCCTTTTTTCTTTGAAATCTATAACATCCCTCAACTTGATTTACTTTCCGTTGAAAATTACCCATAGATAAAAAAATGATCTTGTCTTTCCTGCCACGAACACAATATAGCCGACATCATTGATAAATTTCCGTACATTGGTGGTTTAAAAAAAAATTGAATGATATTAATATAATAAGCTGATAAACAATTAATTAACAATATAATTTTATTGCCTGACAAATGAAAATCGATAAACCCATGTGGGAAAAAAATGGTCTGCTTAAAATCAACCTGCTGCTGTTTACATGTATTTTTATATTTGCAGCTTATTCGGTTACCGCACAAACGATAAATAGCAGGAATGAAAAATTACAAAAGAATTATCACACAGGTGCTTACCGGAATCTGTTTTTAGAAGCCGGGTACAGTCAGAGCGATATTGACAAGAAAGTTGAAAAGGCCTATTATGACCTGTTTGAAGGTCCAGACCCCATTTATTTTGAGGTGGGCGATTCGATGGCTTTTGTGTCGGATATAAAAAACCATGATGCCCGTACCGAAGGCCTATCCTACGGTATGATGATTGCCGTTCAACTCAATAAAAAAGAGGTTTTTGACCGCATATGGCGATGGTCGGTAAAATATCTTCAACATCAGGATGGACCACGAAAAGGGTATTTTGCCTGGAGTTTCAACCCTAAAACAATGAAAAAGAACTCCGAGGGAAGTGCGTCGGATGGTGAACTCTACTACATTACCAGCCTGTTGTTTGCATCGAACCGCTGGGGAAACAACACTGGAATTGATTATTATGCCGAAGCACGAAATATTCTGGACGAAATGTGGAAAAAAGATGGAACAGGCAATATCCATAATCTGATCAACACCGATGCGAAACAAATTTCTTTCGTACCCGAAGGAAATGGATACAAATGGACGGACCCCTCTTACCATTTACCTGCTTTTTATGAAATATGGGCCGAATATGCCAAAGACGGACACGAACAGTTTTATCGCGATTGTGCCGATACATCACGGGTTTTCTTACATAGGGCTTGTCATCCTATGACAGGTCTTAATACCGACTATGCTGAATTTAGCGGATTGCCTCACCCTACACCCTGGATGCCCGGAGGTTTTCGTTTTGATTCCTGGCGGGTACCCATGAATATTGCAATGGATTATGTGTGGTATGGAAAGGACAAATCCTGGCAGGAAGACTATGCCAAATGTTTTCAGGGATTCCTGAGTTCAAAAGGTATTGACTCATTTGAAGATCAGTTCAATCCCGACGGTTCAACGCCTGAAACCATTCTTCAGGCAGGAGGGTTTAAAAAGTTGCGACATTCTTTGGGGTTGGTAGCTACCGCTGCTTCAACTTCTCTCATAGGCAAAAACGATAAAAACCATGACTTTGCAAATGCACTTTGGAATGCCAGGCTTGAACCTTACGATGATGGCTACTTTGATCCGTATTACGATGGTTTATTGTATCTGTTCAGTCTGATGCATCTAAGCGGTAAATATCAAATTATCACACCTCAACACAATTAATAAGTAATAAGAATATTAAATCGATAGCAGATGAAAGGAACACAGAAAATTTCAACATTCGAGAAAATCGGCTACAGTCTGGGCGATTTGGCCGCTAACCTGGTTTTTCAAACACTAATTACCTATTTGGCTTATTTCTATACCGATATCTATGGGCTTAAAAGTAACGATGCATCAATCATCATGCTGGCGGTAGGATTAACTGCAGCCTTTATTTTTAATCCGATCATCGGTGTATTGGCAGACAGGACCATTTCGAAATGGGGTAAATTCAGGCCATGGATATTGTACACCGCTGTTCCTTTGGGTGTTGTTGCTCTTCTTGCATTTTCAACGCCGAATTTTGCCTACAAAGGGAAATTGATCTATGCGGCCGTGACCTACTCACTTTTGTTGATGTTGTATGCGTCTAGTAACTTGCCTTATTCTGCATTGAGTGGGGTAATCACTGGCGATATGGGCGAACGGAACAGTATTTCGTCGTACCGCTTTGTAGCCGTGATGTTTGCCCAGTTTTTTGTCCAGGTATTTATGCTGCCCATTATTATTTATGCCGGCCATGGAGATAAAGCAGCTGGTATTGAAACAACAATGACATGGATGGCAATTGTTGGCACAATCATGTTGTTAACAACTTTTTTTACAACCAGGGAGCGGATAGTTCCTACGTTGGAACAAAAATCAACGATAAAAGAGGACCTGTCCGACCTTGTGAGTAATAAACCCTGGCTGATCATGCTCAGCTTAACCATTCTGGTTTTCATTACCCTTGCGATGAAAGGTGGTTCATATGTCTATTATTTTAATAATTACGTAGATAGAGCAGCCCTGACCAATTTTATCAGCCCTGTAATTGCAGGCTTGTCTGATTTAGGAATCAATTTCTTTGGATCAGATCCGGTAGCTGCAGGTTTTGGTTTGTTCAACGCCGGAGGAATCATTTTCATGATTGTTGGAATTTCATTTTCAAAAAAGCTGGCCGATCAATATGGCAAACGGGATGTTTTTCAATATGCTTTACTCGTTGCAACCCTTTTTATTCTTATTTTTATCTTTTTCAAACCTGAAAGTGTGCTGCTGATGTTCGGTTCACAAATTCTGCATGGCTTTTTCTATGGGTTAACCATTCCGGTTCTTTGGGCCATGATTGCCGATGTTGCCGACTATTCTGAATGGAAAACCAACCGCAGGGCAACCGCCATTATCTTTTCTGCCATGATGGTAGGCCTTAAGGCTGGACTCTCGATTGGTGGTGCATTAGTTGCCTGGATATTAGGACTATACGGATATATAGCCAAAGAGAGTATTGCAGTGGGGCAGGAAATAATTCAACCCCATTCTGTCTCCGAAGGGTCAAGACTGCTGGTGAGTATCTTTCCGTCAGTTCCTTTTCTCATTGGTGTTGGCTTGCTCTACTTCTATGTGATTGACAAGAAAATGGAAACAAAAATTGAAGAGGATTTGAAAACGCGCAGGAGCGAAAACGCATAACAGCTATTAATCATCTAAATATAAAAAAATGAAAATCAACATTATTACTTTAATTACAGCCCTTATTTTTCTTGTTTCCACACAAACCATGGCTCAAAAAACTTTGGCTGGTGCCACCAAAGAAAAGTTTCTGTTTGGTGTAGCTATCAATTCGCAACAAGTCGATGGCGTTAACCCCATTGAAGCGGAGCTGATTGCCAAAGAATTCAGTGCCATCGTACCCGAAAACTGCATGAAACCCCAGCCCATTCATCCCGAAGAAAACAAATATGCCTGGGACAATGCAGATAAATTGGTCGCTTTTGGTGAAAGAAACAAACAGGTTGTAACCGGGCACTGCCTGATCTGGCATTCTCAGATTGGCAAATGGTTCTTTGTAGATGCCGAGGGAAAAGATGTAGCACCCGAAGTTTTGAAGGAACGGATGCGTCAGCATATTTCTACAGTTGTTGGCCGCTACAAAGGACGCATTAAAGGTTGGGACGTGGTAAATGAGGCATTTGAAGACAACGGCAAATACCGTAACAGCAAATTTTACCAGATTTTGGGTAAGGATTTTATAAAATATGCTTTTCAATTTGCCCACGAGGCTGATCCGGATGCCGAATTGTACTACAACGATTACAACGTGGAAACACCTTCAAAATGCGATGCGATTGTCGGACTGGTAAAAGAACTCAAAGCCGCCGGTTGCAGAATTGACGCAGTGGGTTCGCAGGCACACTGGCACATGAATTCACCTACAGTTGAAGCTACAGAAACCAGTTTCAAAAAACTCAAGGAGGTAGGTGTTCATATCCTGATCACCGAATGGGATATTTCAATTCTCCCAAGTCCGTATGATGGTGCAAACGTTTCTGCCAATTTCAAATATTCCAAAGAGATGGATCCCTATCGTGAAGGAGTGCCTGACTCCATTCAACAGAAATGGGATAAACGCATGTTGGATATGTTCGGGCTTTTCCTCAAATACAATGATGTAATTGATCGCGTGACGATGTGGGGTTTGACAGATAACACAACCTGGTTGAACAATTTTCCGATCCGGGGCAGGAAGGATTATCCGATGCTTTTCGACCGCAACAACAAACGCAAACCGGTAGTTGACAAAATGATCAAAATGGCGAAAAAACAGAAGGGAAACAAATGAAAAAGGCGAAGTATTTGGTTGATAAGGATTTTATGGCCGATCCTGCTGTTCATGTATTCGAAGGGAAACTGTATATCTATCCTTCTCACGACCGTGAATCTGGCATTCCTGAAAATGACAACGGCGACCATTTCGATATGAACGATTACCATGTTTTCTCTACCTCAGATATCGAAAACGAAACGCTAACGGATCATGGTGTTGTGCTGAAAGTAAGCGACATTCCCTGGGCAGGCCGTCAGTTATGGGATTGTGACGTAGCTTTTAAAAATTGCAAATATTACATGTATTATCCGTTAAAGGACAAAACCGATATCTTCCGTTTGGGAGTTGCTATTTCCGACACTCCGGCAGGCCCGTTTGTTCCCCTACCCGACCCTATCCGGGGAAGTTACAGCATCGACCCTGCCCTATTTGAAGATACCGATGGAACTCATTACATGTATTTTGGCGGTTTGTGGGGAGGTCAGTTGCAGCGTTACAAAGACAACAAAGCACTCGAATGTGCTTATTTACCTTCCGGGGAAGAATTAGCATTGCCATCCAGAGTAGTCCGTTTGTCGGACGATATGCTCGGGTTTGCTGAAGAACCCCGTCCTGTTACGATCCTGAATCAGGATGGAACACCGATGAAGGCTGGACAGATAAACCGTTTCTTTGAAGCTTCGTGGATGCATCGTTACAACGGCAGGTATTACTTTTCTTATTCAACTGGCGATACCCATTTGTTGTGCTATGCCACAGGAGATAACCCTTATGGGCCTTTTACCTACCAGGGCGTGATTCTGACTCCGGTGGTTGGATGGACAACCCACCACGCGATTGCAGAATTTAAAGGCAAGTGGTACTTATTTCATCACGACAGTGTTCCTTCAGGAGGAAGAACCTGGTTGCGCAGCATGAAAGTGGTTGAATTGGAATACAACGAGGATGGAACAATTATGACCATTGAGGGTGGGGGCAATAATACGTAATTTCTATGGAAATTATTAATTTACATATTAGTGCAGAACATTTGAAAATCCGGTTTTATGCCTTCAGAACTGGTAATTGAAACACAAACCAATTGTGGATTAAAAATGCTGGGGTAATGTGTTAACTTAAATATATCTCTAAATTTGTTTTGGAAAATGGTCAATCTTAGAGTATGATTACTGAAGAGGATATAGGCTTAATAATTGCCAGTGGTGAAGGATATAACGCCGAGTTCAAGGTTTCTGTTCCCTCGAAAGTTCGAGAACTGTCGGAAGAGGTTTGTGCATTTGCGAATGCTGCCGGTGGTGTAGTACTTATCGGTGTTGACGACCAAAACGAAATTAAGGGCGTGACCATTGATAATGTAAAGCGTTCTGCTATTCAAAATTCAATAGGCGATATCACTCCGTCACTTTACTGCTCCATTTCTCTTATTGAAGTTAAGGGAAAGCGAATTGGGGTAATTGAAGTTCCATCGGGGCCAAACAAACCATATGTATTGTCAGGTGCGATCTATGTTCGGATAGGACCGAATTCCCAGAAACTTACAACTGCCGAACAGATGCGGGATTTTTTTCTACAGTCGGGGAAGATATTTTTTGATGAAGCCGATTGTAAGGAATTTGTGATTGACAATCAGATTGATAATGAGGTGTTGACAATCTTTAAGCGGGCTGCCCACCTGACCGAAAATACACCAGACACGCAGATTTTTAAAAATCTGAAGTTGTTGACCGATGATAATCAATTCAAAAATGGTGCTGTTTTGTTTTTCGGGAAACAGCCTGAGCTAATCTTTGAAAAAGCAGTCTTGCGCTGTGTTGCCTTCAAGGGAATAGATAAACAATATATCATTGATGATAAATTCTTTGGTGGACCTCTATATAATCAATACAATAAAGCTATTCAGTGGTTAAAAGAAAAGACCAATTTACGCTATGATATTGAAGGACAAGGTTCCGGCCCGCGTAAAGAAATTTGGGAAATACCTGAAATCGTTTTCAAGGAGGCCATAATCAACAGCCTGTCGCACAGAGACTATTTCGACAAAGGGGCAACTATCATAGTTGAGCTTTTCGATGACCGGATTGAAATATCCAATCCCGGCGGTTTGGTCAGTGCTATCAGTCGGGCTGAATTTGGGAAACGAAGCCATTCAAGGAACCCACTTATCTTTGGGCTTTTTGCGCGTATGCAACTTGTTGAGCAAGTGGGCTCTGGCATTAACAGGATGAACAATTTAATGTTAGAAGCAGGATTGTCTGCTCCTGAGTACAACACGGAAGGCATGTTTTCCATTATACTGAAACGACCCAAATATAATGATGATTCTGAGACTAAAGATACTGTTGGTGATGAACTAAGCGACAAACATAGGTATAAACTAGGTGATTCCACGAGAAATGAACTAAAAACTGTGGTGAAAACTGTGGTGAAAAGTTCGGAGAAAACGGTGGAGAAAAGTTCGGAGAAAACGGTGGAGAAAAGTTCGGAGAAAATTATTTCACTAATGATGCAAAATAACTTCATTACGATTTTTGAATTATCCCAAAAGATTGGAATAACAACGAGAGCTATTGAAAAACAGATACATAAGCTTAAAGGTATGAAAATAATCGAACATATTGGTCCTGATAAGGGCGGCCACTGGAAGCTTTTAGATAAAACAATTCACCCAAAAAGTTCGGAGAAAAGTTCGGAGAAAAACATTGAACAAAGGATGAAGTTAGAACAGTAACGGTCTAAAGTCGCATGAAACAATAAATGGTTAGTTGTACAATTGTTAATTAAGAAAAATAGATCATTTAAATAACTTTCAATAGTTTGCAATGATCCTTAATGGAAACATTTTTTATCGACAAATACTATTGTTGTAATGCAAAGCTGTATTGTGGCCAAATCAAATTTTCCCCATCTTTTTTATGTATTCAGTTGGCGACATGCTAAAGTATTTCTGAAAACTGTTGGTGAAATATTGATGGGAATTAAAACCTACCATATACGCAATCTCAGAAACATTTAGTTTCCCTTGGGTCAACAGATAGGCTGCTTGTTTAAGACGAATAGTCCTGATAAATTCAGTTGGATTCTGATTGGTAATGGCTTTCAGCTTCCGGTAAAGATGTACCCGACTAATATTCAAAGCACTACTCATTTTTTCGATGTTCAGATCGGCATCCGAAAGGTTTTCTTTTCCAAAATCAATCGCTTTCTGGAGGAATTTTTCATCCGCTGAGGTAACCGTCATCTCTTTGGCGACAAAACTGGTATTCTTCGAGAATTGCTGCTTCAGTATTTCACGCGCTTCGATGATCTTGTCAACTTTTAACTTCAATAGCCTGGGGTGGAAGGGCTTATGAATGTATTCGTCAGCACCGGTTTCCAACCCTTCAATCTCATGCTCAACCGATGTTTTGGCAGTAAGCAGAATAACCGGAATATGACTCGTTTCAATGGTCGTCTTCACTTTCCTGCAAAGTTGTAGCCCATCCAAACCTGGCATCATAATATCACTGACAATCAGATCTGGAACATGCTCAAATGCCAGGGTCCAGCCATCATTTCCGTTATTTGCTTTCAGGATTTGATAATTTGCAGATAACTCATCCTCAAGATAGTTCAGGATATCGATATCATCTTCGATCAGCAGAATAAGGCTTTTCCCCGTATCAGTATATAAATCAGATTCCTGGTCAAAAACCAGGGAATGCTCATTTTCGATTTCAGACTTGTGTTCATTCGAATAATTTTCCAGAGTAGCTTTCCCCACATACAATTCATCAGGAGTAAGGTGTTTTTTTCCAAGCGGTAGGGTAACTAAGAAAGTACTACCAAAGCCTTCACGACTATTGACTGAAATGGTACCATGCTGTTTTTCAATAAGTTCTTTCGATAAGTGCAAACCGATTCCGGTGCCGGTAGTTTTACCGGTTGCTTTATTCTCAACCTGATAAAACCGGTCGAAAATGCGTTCAAGGTGAGTTTGGTTCATTCCACAGCCTGTATCCGACACTGAAATCGTGAAGGTTCCTTCATTTTCCTTCACGCTATTTTTCTGAATTGAAATGGTAATCAAACCATTAGGAACCGAAAACTTAAAGGCATTTGAAAGAAGGTTGAAGATCACCTTGTCCATTTTTTCGGGATCGATCCAAACCATTAATTCATCGCAATTGGGTTCAAATGACAGGTGTATTTTTTTATCCAGCGCAGTTTCATCGAACAAGGAAATTACCTCTTTCAGGAACTTTACCAGATCGGTTTCACGGGCTTTCAATTTAAGCTGGGTGTTCTCGATCTTCTGTAGTTCAAGTAATTGATTGACAATCCGTTCAAGTCGTTTGGTGTTCCGGTAAATGTAACTGATGTTTTTTTTCTGGAAATCATCAGGGTCAGAATTCATCAATTTATCGAGTGGAGCGAGTAACATGGTGAGTGGTGTACGGATTTCGTGCGATATATTTGCAAAAAACTGCATCTTTGTCTGATTAATTTCCTCCAATTTTTCACGTTCCACATGTTCAAGATGCAATTCGTTCTGCATACTGATACGGAACAGCGCAATTTTCCGAATGTAATAAATCGCTGTCACTAAAAATGCAATATATATGAATATAGCCCACCAGGTTGCCCAGAACGGAGGCTTCACGACAATATACAATCTTCGTTCGCTCCCTGGCCAAAGCCCTTCCAGATCGGTAGATTTAACATTAAAAACATAAGTGCCCGGTGCAAGATTGGTATAAGTGGCGTACCGGTGTTTACTATCTTTATACTGCCAGCTCGGATCAAAACCATTCATCTGAACTGCATATTTTATTTTTTCCGGAGCTGAAAAATTAATTGCAGCAAATTCAATCGTGAAACTCTTATTCGCATAGTTAAGAATCACTGTATCAGTTTCATTAATATTTTTTTGAAGGATATTTTCTGAGCTTTCGGGATTAAACTTCACTTCCTGATTAAAAATTTTAAAGATGGTAAAGACCAGATTAGGATGGTTCTTTCTATCCATAATGCTATCAGGATTATAATAGACCAATCCGTCAACTCCCCCAAAATAGATATTCCCAGTCAAATCTTTAAACGAGGAGCCAATTACATATTTATCACAGGGTAGTCCGTCCGAAACAAAATAATTTGTAAAAACATCAGTTTGAAGATCATATTTCGAAACTCCGGCTGTGGTCGAAATCCATAATTTGTTTTTATCATCTGCTTCAATCGCTTTGATTGAATTGCTGCACAAACCATTTTCTGTACTATATCGTTGAAGGTCTGATTTTTCCGGATTAAACCGGTATAATCCTGCCAGTGTCCCGATCCACATCGTTCCATTGTTATCCCTTTTTAAACAGGTTACCAGATCGTTAGC
>JBAXWR010000251.1:0-11028 GCA_037128295.1 Mariniphaga sp. | reverse complement strand
GTCAGGGCTAGTCAACCAAATCTGTTAACTAGGTCTGATTCTGTCAGGCCTAGTTACGAGTTGGCGGCAATGCTTTGGCGACATTGCTAACTTCAAGCTTACAGATTATAATTGAAATAAAAAATACGAATGACAATCAGCGACATCATAACACTGGTAAGTTTAGTAATTGCAGTTGTTGCAATTTTGTCTGAAAAAAACAGAAAACACTTACTGTTTAAATTTCACATAGTTGACTTTGTTTTATTTGCCACTTCATTTTTTCTTATAAATTACTTTGTGTTCTACGAAAGCTTTTATGGAAGAGGGCTTTACATTTCACAACTCTACTTTACGGATTTCGGACTTCTCGATCCAAAAAAATATGCATACCTTATTTCTATATCTAGCTTACTCTATTTCCTCTACAAGATTTATTATGCCTTCTACCCTTTCAGTAAAATTCAGAATGTGACAAAATTTTATGGGCAGTTAATTGAAAATGACGAAATCTCTTTTCTCTTAGATTTAATTGACCGTTATCATAAAACAGACATCATCAAAGTTATTGATAGAACTGATGACTATAATCCTGAAGACAATTGGTGGGAACATCGTTTTCATAGAGAAACATTAAAGGAAATAATAAAGAGGTGGTATGTGAGAGCAATTCAGTTTCTGTTTCCATACTCTTGGTATAACAGAAGGGCTTATGGTGTGTCAGTTCTTCACGGTGTCATAAATGACCCTGCTTTTATTGTTCTTGCCTCCAATTTACGACCTTATTTATTTGCTGAAATCTTTGCTCACTTCAAGAAAACAAAACGAGATGGTTTTCCAAAGGAACTTGTTAATTCATTTTTAACTGAGCTTGTGCAACACAAAAACTTTTGGATTAAAAAAGAATTGCAGCAGAGCCAAAACAATGACTTCGGACAACCTGAATGGTTTCATAGCGACAATAGAATTCTTTCTGCTTTGCTTAATGATTTAAGTGTTGCAGATGTTAATGAAGTATGGCGACCATTTGGTGACACGGCAGTTGATGAAATTAAAGAAGAAAGAACGAAAGGTTATCAGAGTAAAATGTTTAATGAGTTCAGAGAGGAGCAATTCCTCTGGGAATACAAAACCTATTTTGCAATTCAGTTCTTGAAAATAGTTGTCATTGAAGCATTAGTTAAAAAGTATTATGACAGCCATTTCTGGCTTTACTATTACAGAAGTATTACTGATGCTATACTCAAAACTTTTGAAAAGTATCCGCCTAACGATTTTGAAGAAGTGCAAACAGAGTATCATCGTTTCATAGATATAATGATTGGCAATTGTTTCTTGTGGCTTGGTATATCAAATGATAAAGAAGATAAAGGTTTTTATAATAATACACTTTCATGTTTGGGTAGTTTACTTCTTGCAGTTTGCAACAGTCCTTACTACAGCACAAAGGAGAAGGTAAGTTACATTGAACGCCTATTTTCTAAGTATTGCAATTTGACAAGCAACTCTGAATCAAAAAAAATGAGGGTGAAGATTGGTGAGATAATCGTTAAACCATCAATGCTCTCAAAAGAAGGGGATGCTTACTATGAATATGTAGAAATAGCTTGGGACAAATTTGATAAAATTCCACATCGAGGAATGGGATTAGATGAGGATAATGACTATGATTATTTTAGACAATTTAAACAACAAGTTATCATACCGTTAGGACTTGACCCAAATAAATACTGAAAATCTACGTAAAATGACTCAGAAACTCGAAACGACACTTCACCGCCTGAACAGTAGCACAGCCGCCAACAGCCGTTTGCCGCAATGGGGGCTGACGTGGTTAAATCAAGTGCAGTGCTACTATCAATATTTGTGCTTGGTTGACAGTGCAGTGCTTCGAAATTCCCCACAGCGGCAAGCGGCAAAACGTTATGGGCAACCGTAGGACAAACAACCAGTAGCGGACATTATAACAACAAAGTGGAGCAACAAGGAATACGAAAAGTAAGATTTAAATTTGCTATAGCATGACATTTAATTTAGGAATAGAAGGAAAATATAAATTATCAGAAAATGGTATAAAGCATATCATCGATGGAAATTTATCAGACCGACAGGATAAAGATGAAAATGGCAATACTATATTGACAAAAATAATTGCTGGTGGCCTGCATACAATTGATGCTTGGAACTCTTTCTTAAATTATCGTCCAGATATTAAGCATGGATTAGTTTATAATCCTAAAAATAAAGAGAATTGGTATTATGCTAGGCAGCTGCAAAATGGAGTAATCTTGCTCAGAATTCCTAGAAATTGCTTTCAATCCCAAGCCGCCAACATTACAAAATTTCCCGAGACTTACTATAAATCAGGGTATTTATGGAAATCGTTATTCCCAATTGGTTCTACAAAAGATAATATTATTAAAATAATTGATGAAGCATTACATAATATTGATGAGAATGAATCTGGTGAATCCTTATTAATTGGTTATGTTAATAAAGATGATTTGTTTAAATCAATGAAAATAAGAATCCAAATCCGAGAGGATGAAATATTATCAGCATTCCCTACTTGGGAACAGCCGATGACAGGCAACAATGGCAAGCCTTTTTCTCACATTGATTCAATAAATACAATCATTTCTTCATCATGTGTTTTTGCTAATAATGACCAACAAATATATATTTCAAGCACACTAGGCAATTGGAACATTAATACATTAAATAATTTTTATAATTTAACTCCTGAAATCATAAAGAACCGAAAACCGCCTAAAAAGACAAATGAAAGAAAGCTACAATTGAAAAAAAGAAATGAAGAATTATTTTCTTATGGCGAAAACCTATCGGAAGACGAGGTAAAACAATTATACGTTTTATGTAGTACAGAAGAATACATTCGGCATACTCCAGACTTTATAAGATTTGCTTACAATATTAATTTTAAGAAAATAAAAAATGTTCTAAAAATTAGAAACTCAATATGTCTATATCAAAATTTACTTGAACTTATCACCATAATTAATGCATGGGATTTAAAAAATGGAGGTAGAAATGCATTTAACATTATTAAAACACTTCTAAAAATTAGATTTATTAGAACTGGTGGTTTAGACCAGTGGGAAATGAAGAGATTATCCAATTTAATTCTTAAAACTATAGAATCATATAGATGTCCAGATTTAGCTCTAGAGTTTATTTCAGATTTGATAATTTCTCCATTGAGAATTGCGTTTTATGTTGAGTTTAATTTAAATCCTTACTTCTTGCCTGATCCAGTTTTGATTGGATTAACTGGTCATGAAGAATTGCCATTAACTGATAAACATTTTTATGATTATGTAGTACAAAATCTAGGAATTAATTACACACAGAATTTCGAAGATGATTTTAATATACAACTAGCTAAAAAAATACAAAACACAGATCACATCCATGGCTTACAAATAGTCCAACACATGATTCCTTATGCTGTAGGTTCTGATTTTAATTATTTTTCAATGTCTATAATCGACATTTGCAAGTCGATTGACCTTAATGCTGATTCTATTAAAATAATTGAACAGTTCTTGTTTGACTACTACAGATGTGTGGCAGCTAACATTCAAAGAATTTTGGCAAAACATAAGAGTCTACTCATAAGAGACCTTGATTATGGAGATAAAGAATTTATTAAATACACTAAAGCTAAACATGAGTATAAATTTTTGTGGATGATTAACAAAATAATGATTGAGGAATTATCCAAATTTTACAGGAATAAAGGTTACTCAAACGAGGCTAATAAATTAGAAGAAAAATATCTTTCACTTTATAAAGAAGTGATGAAAATTCCTATGCCAAAATCAGTACCTGTTTACTTAAAATCAGATGAAAGGGGTTGAATTCAAAGGAACGGCAGCCCATAATCGAGTAGACCGCCGATAGGCAAAAGCCTATCGGATAGCCTCTCACACCACTGTACGTACGGGTCTCGTATACAGCGGTTTCCCGAAATTTTGGGATGGTGCAATTCTCTCGTAATATGTAAGCAAAGCCTCATAACCTCTTTTTGCGCAAGTGTTCTAAAGTAACCGTTGTGATCAAAATCGGACTTTGGGCAACTGCCCATTCTCCCATTCGTGTCCTGCTCCATTGATAGGCATGGTCTTGATCAACCCCCAGACGGATCAGGTTCTTCCTTTTCCGTTCGGGCTTCTTCCAATGGTGCCAAATACAATACCTTAAAGTTTGCATTAGGTATAGTCTGTCCAATTTTTTTGAAAAAATCAGAAATCTTTCACCGTTTCCCCTAAATGTTCGGAGAACTTTGAAAGACTTATTGGATGGTTTTATTGTGGATAAACAGGATCATGGCAACCCTTTTTTTATCTAACTGTTGATTTCAGATGCCTTGTGCCGGGTTAGAAAATGTTCCCTCAAATGATGATTACCACTCTCAGAGCCTTCGTAAGGCGAAGCGGGAAAGGGAAGTCCAATAAAACCGGAAATAATGTAAAATGGTGTCAGCCCATCAATGCAAAGTTACTTTCCTGATCAGTTTGTTTACAGGAATGGGACACCGGACAGGTCAGGCTCAAATAGGAAGCCTTTAGCTGATAGGCATAGTCCAACTCGGTTTTTTTTACCATTTCTCCTCAGCTTTTCAATTTAAAATTCAGCCAATTAATTGCATTTGATCTTTGTTCAGCATACTTTTGGGGAAAATAAAACGCTAGTACGTTAAAGCATTAAGTCTTGAAGATCATAAAAAAACAGAAGGGTTGAAATAAAAATAATTGGCAAATGATGAAGTATCTAACAATGTTCTTATGTGTTTTTATATCTACAATCAAAGCACAAACTACACAAGCACAATCTTATACAAAAGTAGATTTGATGAAATTATATGCTCAGGAGTTTGGATTCCTGACATATTATACATCTGCTGCATCAGAGAATGAAGGGTTATGGTTTGACTTTTTTACTCAAAGTTTGAAAGAACTTGATGTGACAGATAATCCAAAAAAATATAAGGAATTGTCAGACAAACTCCTTTCACGAGTAAAATTTCCTGATAACAAGTTTAATCCTGATTGGCAGGTACTTAAAACTGATACTTTATTAAATCCCAATCTCTATTCATGGATGAATGATTCACTTTTCGATGATGTTGTTAAACTCAAATTTAGCATTGTAAAGCAAAATCCGGTTATCACCCCTTCTCGTTTCAGACCTTACCGATTTACCGGGATAGATTTCAGCGATACAGCAATTTTTAATTCCAATATTAGAAAGACTTTCAATGTAAAAAATGAATATGAAGCTCTTGCAGCATTTGTGATTTATTGGAATGCGGCAAATTATTATGGCGCTTACCCAATAGGCCACAAATATCAATGGAGCAATATCTTAAATGAATTTATTCCTCAGTTTCTTGCGCTTAAGAAATATCGCGGATATGAACTTTTTGTAAATTACCGCAATTTAATGCAACAGGTGGTTGCGAGATCAGAGGATGCTCATAGCTTAGTATTCTTAAGAATTGAAGGCGTTCAAAATTATATTCGGGTGGAATATATTGATTCTGTTTGTTATGTCATCAAAATACATCCAAAACTATCAGAGCTGTATCCTATTCAAGCAGGAGATATAATTATTGAAAAAGATGGAGTGCCGATGTCCGCTATTTATGAAGAACTTAAAAAGTACTTCAGAGTTTCCGATCCACTATATACTGATTATAAAGTATTACAGTATCTTTTAACACTTTCTCATTCAAATACTCATCTAAAAATTCAGAAGCCAGACAAAAAAATTTACGAAGCAGATGTAAGATCTGCCGACATACAGTCTCTCAAAGAAATGGACACCCTTGTGGAATATAAAAGCTGGCAACCTCCCAAAGGAACTTATTCCAATCATGCCGATACTGTTTTTAATGACAGTATTGGCTATATTAATGTGGGCATGAAAAACGACAAATCATTGATAAAGAAATTAAAGGAGTTTTCCGCTAAAAAATGTCTTATTCTTGATTTCCGTAACTATCCATCAAATGCCAACTTTGCTTTTACTACTTCCGAAAAGAACTGTTTTTATTCATACAATAGTAGTATTCCGGACAAATCAACCAAAAGTTTTATCGATAAAACTCCAGGGCATTTTCAAAAAGAAACAAAATTTGCCCCACGTCCTTTGGATATGCCCGGTTTAATAAAGTGGGAACATTATGGCAGAAATAAAAAGGTTTATTTGTTATGCAATGAATTTACTATATCAAAAGCGGAATGGTTGTTAATGTTTTATTATGCAGTAACAAAAGGTACGGTAGTTGGGAGAAATACCGCGGGTGTTCCGTCCTCAGTAGGAATAATTTATTTACCCGGAAAGATTTGCACAATGATTACTATTGGAGAAGGTCATGATTATAAAAAGCGTCTTATCTCAGGAAGCGGATTTGAACCAGATGTTTATGTAAAAAAAGACATTACTAGCATTATTGAAGGTGAGGATTATATTTTAAACAAAACACTTGAACTTATTTATAATAAATAGTATGTGGATCGTACTGAACTGCATTGGATTTAGATTACTCTGATTCTTATTTGAGGCAATCATTACAAAAAGAAAAAAATGAGTAGTAAATAATTGTTAATTTTGTAATTTGAACGATTACCAAAGGTGTGGTTTTACGCCAAATTTGGATGGGTTAGCAGCATTTTGGTAAGGTTAGATTGGATTAATTGATAACAAGCATTAAGACGAAATAAAGCAATTGGAATCGCTGAATAACAATGGTAACTAGAAGTGGACATTTACAGTAAACGAAAATATTTTGTCATTGGTCTGTTTTCGCTTGCAGTACTGATTATTGTGATTCGCTTGTTTACCATACAAGTGCTGGATTCTTCGTATAAAATTTCAGCCGAGAATAATGTACTGCGCCGCGTAGTCAATTTCCCCGCCAGGGGTCTGATATATGACAGAAATGGAAAGCTGTTGGTATTTAATCAGGCAGCTTATGATGTATTGATAACTCCCCGTGAAATGAAACCCTTCGACACCCTGGCCTTTTGTCGGATTGTGAACGTCTCAAAAGAGGAGCTGGCCAATATGATCAAAGTGGCAAGGTCATATTCGATGTACAAGCCATCCCCAATTATCAAACAGCTCTCCTCACAAACTTACGCAGTCCTTCAGGAACAACTTTTTAAATATCCCGGATTCTTCATACAAGCCAGAACGTTACGACAATTTCCATCAAAAATGGCTGCTCATGTAATGGGTTTCATCGGTGAGGTAAATCAGAAAGACATAGATGCCAACAACTATTATGAAAGTGGTGACTATACCGGACAAAGTGGAATTGAAAAAACTTACGAAGCGGAACTTAGGGGTGTAAAAGGAATCTCCTATATGATGGTAGATGTTCATAATATGCCGAAAGGTTCTTTTGAACAGGGACGTCTCGATACTGCAGCTGTAAAAGGTAAAAATTTGACAACAACGCTAAATGCTGATCTTCAAAGCTATGGAGAAAAATTATTAGCTGGGAAAGTGGGAAGTATTGTGGCGATAGAACCTGAAACCGGTGAGGTATTGGTTTTAGCAAGTTCACCTACCTTCGACCCTGGATTATTTATTGGTCGCGAACGTTCCAGGAATTATTCGATGCTCTTGAGAGACCCCTATAAGCCAATGGTAAATAGAGCAGTAAACTCCTTTTATCCTCCTGGTTCAACCTTTAAATTAGCCAATGCTTTGATCGGATTGGAAGAGGGGGTTTTACAAACTGCACGATATAGCTGTCAGGGTCCGGGGTCTTCACCCATCACATGCACCCATAACCACGAAACACCGCTTGGTTTGGTTTCAGCAATTCGTGAATCTTGTAATGCTTTTTTCTGGCAGGCTTTCAGGGCTGAAATCAACCACTACCCAACCCCTGCAGAAGGTTTGGATGCCTTCAGAAACTATCTTCTTGAAATGGGAATTGGGAAAAAAATTGGGGCAGATCTTTTTTCCGAATCCTCAGGAAGTGTTCCGGCCATATCGTATTACGATAAGTTATATGGATCAAGTAGATGGAATTCGCTGACTATTAGGTCATTATCTATCGGACAGGGTGAATTATTGCTAACTCCGCTTCAGCTTTCCAATATGGTATCCTTAATTGCCAACCGAGGTTATTATATTTCACCACATCTGGTGAAGAGTGTTCAGGATTATGACGGATCCCAAAGAGCCCTTCAATTCGACAAGCATGTAGTATCTTCAAGCCTCGAAAACTTTGAAATCATTGTTCAAGGAATGGAGCAGGTTGTTGAATCGGGAACAGCCCGTTTAAGTGCAAAAGTGGACAGTGTGATTATTTGCGGGAAAACCGGAACAATTCAAAATCCTCATGGTGAGGCGCATTCTGCATTTGTTGCCTTTGCACCCAAGATTAATCCTAAAATAGCCATTGCTGTTTATATCGAAAATGGATTTTCAGGAGCCAGGTATGCTGCCCCAATTGCCAGTTTAATTATCGAAAAATACCTCAGAGGCAAAATTGCGCCAAACAGACAACATTTCGAAGATGCCATGTTCAATTCAGATTTAATATCCACCATGAAAGTTGATACAGGAGATTGAAAACACAAAACAACATATGGCTTAATCTCGACTGGCCGACGGTCATTCTTTACCTGATTCTTGTATTGCTAGGATGGATTAACATCTATGCTGCTGTCTATAGCGATGAGCATCAAAGCATTCTGGATATGGGTCAGCGGTATGGGAAGCAGTTTATCTTTATCATTGCCGGGGTTGTGCTTGCCATTTTTAAAGGGTATTTTAGAAACGGACAACATGAATGAAGCATAATCGATTGAAGAGGATAATTTTTACTAATTTTATTTTGTGGATTAGTTTCGTCATTTGAGCTTAATGAAACTGGCACAGGGGATTTATAAGCTATTTAAACAAACAATACATGAGAAGATTTACATACATTTTGATTTTTCTTTCACTACTTGGAGTATCATGCCAGAATAGAAATACATGTAATTTGAAAGGTACTATTGTAAACTGTAAAGACTCAACTATTTTATATCTGGTTGATCTTGATTCTTTAAATTTCGTTGACTCAATAATTGTAGAAAATGGCACCTTTTCTCATAAACTGCATTTGACACATCCAACCAAATTTGTATTGCATAACAAGCGAGATCAATTTGAATTTAGAGACAGAAAGTATTTCTGGCTGGAACCATCCGAGATAAGCCTAAACGGAGATTTTGAATTTTTGAATAAGCTCGAGGTAAATGGTTCTGTTTCAAATATGGAATTTGAAAAATACCATCAACTTTTGGACGAAGCAAATAAAAGGATTAACAAATTTGAGGAGCAGATTCATTTTAAATCGGAAGATGAAAAAGTGACTGAACAAATTAAAATAGACTCTTTAAAGAAGGAATTAAGCATTGAAATTGAGCACTTCATGATTGAGTACAAAAAATCGTACGTTTCTTTATCTGAGTTGCATTCGGAATGTTATTTTGCTTTCAGACACTTGACCAAAGAACAGGTTAAAAATGTTTACAATAATTTTTCTAATGAGTTAAGAATTACGGTCAAGGGAAATGAGATAAAGAAATATATGGAATTGCCTGAACCTCCAAAGATTGGAGATATGGCACCGGAAATTATTCAAATAACTCCATCTGGAGATACGGTTAGACTATCTGATTTTAAGGGGAAATATGTATTATTGGATTTTTGGTCATCATCATGTGGACCATGTCGAGGGGAATTTAAATGGTTAAGAAAAGCATACGACAAATATGGTCCAAAAGGGCTTGTTATCCTTGGAGTATCAGGCGATAACAATAAGCAAAAATGGGTTGATGCGATTAAACATGATTCAATATCTTGGATAAATATTTCAGACTTAAAAGGTTGGTACAACGATGCTTTTTTGTTGTATGACATAAAGGGCATCCCCAATAAATTTTTGATTAATCCTGATGGGATGATAATAAAAGACAGAATATGGCTTAGTAGTGAATCTATTACTAATCAAGTGCTTGGAGAGATATTTGAAAAGAAAAGCGGCTTATAATAACACCTACCCGTTAGCTGGGTATCATGCTCGCAGGATAGGAAAGAAGAAAACGTAAAATATTGATGCGTAAATAGATTATTGAAATAAATCCCCGCCTGCCGGTAGCTGCAGACGATATGTATAAATTAATTGTTTGAGTCTATGAATAAAATTTATCACATATTTATCTTATTGGTATTTTCTTTTTTTTCCTGCAAAAGTGAAAAACAGGAAAATGGAACAGACACTTTCGTAGATTTCGAAGGAAAAACGCATATCCAATTTATCGTAAGTAATTGCAAAGACACAACCGTTTTTCAGATTCAATCACGCACTGTTATCCCTTGGAGGTTAGAAAATAAACAACTTGTGATACCCAAAGATGGAATTTACAACTTGACAGTTAACTCAACCCACCCATTTTTAGACCTGCTTTTCTGTCAAAACAGAAAATACCCTTTGTTTACGATTCCAAATGACACATTGAATGTTTACGTTGATCTTGACTTAAGCAAGAATCTTCAGAATTCAATAAAATACGAAGGTAAAACAGGAATCATTAACGACTATTATATTGAAAAATTCACATTTGATAAAATGGCCAAAGAACTAGGTGTTACCGCCAGGGCAATCCAACTTGGATTCATAGAGTTTAATATGATTGATCGAAATGAAATATTAAGATCTTCTTTTGAAAAAGAAATTATTCAAGTACGAACGGGACTCGCAGCCATTGCCGCATGCCAAAACAACCCGGATTTAGACCTAATATTAATGGATATACAAATGCCGGAAATGAATGGAAATGAAGCTACCCGACAAATACGCCAATTCAATAAAGAAGTTGTAATAATTGCGCATACGGCTTATGGGTTATACGGCGATAAGGAAAAATGTTTGAAAGCGGGATGCAATGATTTTATTTCAAAACCTATAAACAACAATTCATTGAAAGAGTTAATTAAAAAATATTTTCTTTGATG
>JBAXWR010000250.1:0-11052 GCA_037128295.1 Mariniphaga sp. | reverse complement strand
GTAGGGGACAGCAACGGGTCAACCGTGGTTCCAACCTGAGAGTTAAGGTGAGCATGAATCTAAGTGAGATTGCCCATGGTGCTGAGAAAAAAATAAAAGTTAAAAAATACATCACCTGCACAACTTGTCATGGTAGCGGTGCGAAAGGTAGTAGTGGATTTACAACCTGTTCGACCTGTCGTGGATCGGGACAGGTGACCCGTTTGAGCAATACTTTCCTTGGACAGATGCAGACAACATCTACCTGCCCAACCTGTGGCGGTGACGGTAAGATCATTTCACAGAAATGCGATACTTGTTATGGTGAAGGTATTATTCAGGGCGAAGAGGTAACTACTGTTAAGATCCCGGCAGGAGTTGCAGAAGGAATGCAGCTCTCTTTGGAGAGTAAAGGTAATGCAGCACGTCGTGGGGGAATTCCGGGTGATTTGTTGATCCTGATTTCAGAAGAGGAACACCCTGATCTTACCCGTGATGAAAACGACCTCATTTATAATCTCTACCTGTCATTTCCGGATATTACATTGGGAGTTACAACTGAAATTCCAACGATAGACGGTAAGGTAAAGGTAAAAATCGAATCGGGAACCCAACCAGAGAAGATATTGCGTTTGCGCGGAAAAGGTTTACCTGATGTTAACGGATATGGAAAAGGTGATTTATTGGTCAAAATCCATGCATGGGTTCCTCAGAAACTAAGTGCCGAAGAGCGAAAAACACTTGAGAAACTTCAGGTTTCGCCCAATTTCGTTTCACCCGAAGGAAGCCATGACAAAGGTTTTTTTGATAAAGTAAAGGATATGTTCGAATAGGATAAGTGTTCTGATGACTATGTGATTCTTGAGTAGTCATCAGAACGCGAATAAACAGTTATAACGCGATCAACCCTTCAACCAGGGCAGCTCTCTCATATATTGATATAATCGCATCAGGATCAGTCATGTATTGTTTGCACGAAAGGCTTATATATTTTAGATCCTTCGATGTTTTATAAGTTATGGTGTATTGATCGATGAAAAGACCTCTAATCTGATCCAATTTTCGCTGATCATTTGTAATAATAAACTTAAAATAATAGAGCATCGGCCAATCTTTTTGCCCTGAAAGTAATTTTCTAAATCTCTCAATACTGTTGTTCATTCCGTAAAATTAAAATCTTAAATCGCCGGTAATATTTCCCATATGTTACCAAATCAACTGAACAAAACCCTTTTTACGTCTGCGCACCCCGTCACGCCCCTGGGCATCGACCACATAAAAATAGACTCCAGGTGTAGCCAGTTTACCACCAACTTTGCCGTCCCATACAGCAAGCTTTGCATCTTCAGGAATATACCCTATCTTCCTATAATTATGAACAGTACGACCCCATCGGTTAAACACCTGAAAATCAAGAGACTCAAGAGACCTTGTCTGAATGATCAATTCATCGTTGACCCCATCTCCATTTGGAGTAAAAACTGGAGCGACTTTTACCAATGAAGTATCGATCACAATATAATCTGCCAAATAAAAAGTGTCGCGGCAAACATACCCTGGGCTTTGTTTGACAGATACCAATTTTACCATATACTTTCCGGTATATTCATAGGTGTAAGTTGGATTATCGGCATTAAGGTGTTCCATAATGGAATCCATTTTCAAGGCAGTCTTTGCTTCCTCCTCAATTTGTGACTTTTCTTTAAATAAAAACCACTCATACTTACCGGAATCCCCATTTTCCGATTCGTTCACAAATTTTACTTCCAAAGGTGCCTGGGGATTCGTAAATTCAGGATCTGACTTTTGTGTCGTCGTCCACGAAAATTTAGCCTTTGTAACGATCGATACATAGGTTACATTCGTACTTACCACACAATGTGCTCTGTTTGTTACTTTAAGCATGTAAACAGTATTTTTTGCCGGTGGATCATAGACTTGAGGATCTTGTATCGCAGCGAAGGGTAAGCCTTCGCTGTACCATACATATTTATAGGATGGATCAAGCGAAATGCCCTTGCGGGACGATAGGTCGTAGTAAATAAAATCAGATCCTATAGCACTTCCGTGAAGTTGAAAATACTCACAATTAGAGGTCGTCACCGACCCGGCCGATTCGACCCAACTATTCATCACCCACGCCCTTAGGATATAATCAATCCCATTTTCCCTGAAACTGACACGGTAACATCCGTTTGAAAGATTGTTCAAAACCGATGAAACTGCCGTCTCATTACTTAAGAAGCTGAAATTCCCAGAAACCGGATTAAATTTTTCCCAAATAAAAGTAACCGTCTGGCCAGATGAGGTAGCTTTTAAACTACCACTTTGATGGTCCTTAACACCACAAAAATAAAAAATTGAATCTTTCCCTGAAAATACCGGGTAAGAAGTAGGTTCTGAAAACGAAGATGTTGGAGATTTCAACGATTGTCCGGCAACAAAGTTCCCAGAAAATACAAGGAGTATTAATATAAATAATCCAAATCTAACAAATCGGGTACGTTCCATTTAACGATTCTTTCAATTATTGATTCACAATATTACAATATTATTTTAATTTTAAAAAGGATATTCCAATTAGAGTATAATGGCATTTGTCTCTAATGGTACTTCCACAGTATTTTCGGTATTATCTTAATTGAAAAAATACCGAAGAATTAATTTATATTATTTAAAAAAAATACAATCGAATTCATATCAAATTGTTCATATTTAATCAGGTCGGTTTATCTTTGCAAAAATCATTGGTCAAAACCTTTGAGATTATTACAAAGTAATTAAATAACAACATTTTGTCAAATTATCTTGAAAGTCTGAACACTGCACAACGCGATGCAGTTATAAATACGGAAGGTGCTTCCCTGGTTATTGCAGGAGCTGGATCGGGGAAAACACGGGTACTAACCTATCGGATCGCACATCTTTTGAAAAATGGAGTTTCTCCGTCTTCAATTCTTGCGCTTACTTTTACCAACAAAGCAGCCCGCGAAATGAAAGAAAGGATTGCCAACGAAGTTGGGAATAACGTTTCGAGGCACTTGTGGATGGGAACCTTTCATTCCGTTTTCTCCCGGATATTACGTGCCGAATCGGAAACAATTGATTATCCTTCAACTTTCACGATTTACGATACACAGGATTCAAAAAGCCTGCTGAAATCAATCGTCAAAAGTATGAACCTTGAAGACAACACCTATAAGGCAAGTTTAATCCTAAGTCGGATTTCGACAGCAAAAAACAACCTTGTTACGTCTGTAGCCTATCATCAAAATTCCCAGCAAAGGGAAGCAGACCAGGCTGCACGTATTCCACGCATGGCTGAAATTTACCTCGAATATGCAAAAAGGTGCAAAAATGCAGGGGCAATGGATTTTGATGATTTATTGCTGATTACCAATATATTATTCAAAAACCATTCTGAAATTCTTGCAAAATACCAAAATATTTTTCGTTATATACTAGTCGACGAATATCAGGATACCAATTTCTCGCAATACCTGATTGTTAAACGATTAGCTGAATTGCACCAGAATATTTGTGTCGTTGGCGATGATGCGCAAAGCATTTATTCATTCAGGGGTGCAAGGATCGAAAACATACTCAATTTCAAGAACGACTATCTTGGATATCAAACCTATAAACTTGAGCAGAACTACCGTTCGACACAGGTGATAGTGGATGCTGCCAACAGCTTGATTGCCAAGAATAAAAACCAATTACACAAAACAGTTTTCAGCGAGAATGCCAAGGGTGAACGAATCAAGGTACTGACAGCCATGAACGAACATGAGGAAGGATACCTTGTCTCGAACGAAATTTTCGATCACAGGATGCGGCAACATGACAATTACTCAGACTATGCAATATTATACCGAACCAATGCCCAATCGCGTGTCTTTGAGGAAATCCTTCGTAAACGCAACATCCCCTATAAAATATATGGTGGGTTATCTTTCTATCAGCGCAAGGAAATCAAGGACATTCTTTCCTATTTCAGGTTGATCATCAATCCAAGAGACGACGAATCATTTAAACGGATTATCAATTACCCAACAAGAGGAATTGGAGCTACCTCGATCAACAAGCTCGAAAATGTAGCTGTCGTTAACGGTTGCAGCATCTGGGAGGTTGCCAGCTATCCCGAAAAGATGATGCTGGCTGGTTTAAATGCTGGAACGATTAGAAAAATCAATGAGTTTACCCAGCTTATCAACAAATTCACCAACGAGTTTGCAACTACCGAAGCTTATGAAATGGCCAACAAAATCGGTTCTGAATCGGGTATCCTCACAGAATTGTACCAGGACAAATCACCTGAAAATCTAAGTCGTTATGAGAACACACAGGAATTGTTGAATGCTATACAGGATTTTTCAATCAATGCCAGAGAGGAAGGGCGACCTGCCGGTTTACAAGTATTCATGGAAGATGTGGCTTTACTCACCGACCAGGATAATGACAAAGAGGGCGATACGGACAAAGTAACTTTGATGACCGTTCATTCCTCAAAAGGGCTGGAGTTTAAAAATGTTTTTATTGTTGGACTTGAAGAAAACCTTTTCCCCTCAGGTTTTTCGGGTACCCTAACTTTATTAGAGCTTGAAGAAGAGCGCAGGCTATTTTATGTAGCTCTGACCCGATCCGAAAACCAGGCATGGCTTTCATTTGCCCAACAAAGATTAAGATGGGGAAAGACCGAATTCTGTAATCCCAGTCGGTTTATTGGCGAAATAGACCATCAATTCCTTGATATTCAAAACATCCGTTCATTACCTCAATTCAAGAACAGGGAATTGATGTCCGATAGTAGTAACAGGCACCTTCAACGCGAGGAGCCCGTATATCAGCCACCACGTAAACCAGATCCGCCTAATCAACGGATTCAAATCGCCAAAAGTGTACTTCCATCGGGTTCAAAACCTTTCGAGAGCGATAATCCCGAAAAAATCCAGGTTGGAATGTTTGTTGAACATGAGCGTTTTGGGCGTGGAAAAGTGATCAATATTGAAGGGAAAATGCCTGATCTAAGGGCCAAAGTATTTTTCCCAAATGGAGGTGAGAAGAATCTACTTTTAAAATTCGCAAAACTTAAAATCTTGGATGATTAGGAGTAATAATCGCAAAAAGGTTATTAAGTTTACGGATTGTTAGCTACATTGCTTTATTTTACTAATATTATTATAAATGAGCCTATTACATAGCATTATCATTGCAATCGTTGAAGGATTGACCGAGTTTTTGCCGGTATCGTCAACAGGTCATATGATAATTACCCAAAAAATTCTGGCAATGCCAAGCACTGATTTTGTAAAAGCTTTTACGGTCAATATTCAGTTTGGTGCCATTTTATCTGTTGTTGTACTTTATTGGAAGCGTTTTTTCCAAACATGGGATTTTTACTTGAAATTGTTGATCGCGGTCCTTCCTGCTTTAGTAATTGGATTTTTATTTAGCGAAAAGATTGATCTATTACTTGAAAATGTAATCGTTGTAGCCATAACTCTTGTAATTGGTGGTGTATTCATGCTTTTTGTGGATAAGTGGTTCGATTATCCTGATGAAAGCCAGGAGATGGACTGGAAACGGTCTTTAAAAATCGGATTTTATCAATGTATTGCCATGGTACCTGGCGTTTCGCGATCAATGGCAACAATCGTTGGTGGAATGGCAACAAAACTAACACGGAAAAATGCAGCCGAATTTTCATTCTTCCTGGCTGTCCCTACTATGGCTGCTGCCTCAGGGTATAAACTATTAAAATTAGTAATGGACCCACAAAGTGCCTCTATGCTTACAGACAATCTAGTTACATTGTTGATTGGCAATATAGTAGCTTTTTTGGTAGCAATGGCGGCAATAAAATTTTTCATTACTTTTCTTACTAAACATGGGTTTAAAGCATTTGGATATTATCGGATTGTAGTAGGCATTGCAATAATAATTATGACTTTATTGGGAATCGACCTTAGTGTGCTTTGATCCGTGTGACGGAGATTGAGTCCGACAAAAAGACCGGAAAAGGGAAACCGAAGGCAGGAGAAATTTTGTAAGCTGCTAATTGCCAGAAGCCAGCCGCCGGTCACAAACAGTTAATTTTTTAAATATAAAGATCTTTTAAAATAAAAAGTTTTATCATGGCACTAATAGTAAAAACAGAAAACCCGGAAGGGTTATTGAGCGAAATCAAAAGGGTGATCGACTTAAAAGAGATTGATTCATGGTCGTATGACGAAGCAGGCGATTTTTCGCACACTCCGGATAAATGGATCAATAGAGCCTGGTTGCGTCCTGAAGTAGGTGAAGGTGAACTGAGATTTGGCATTTTGGGTACTCATGACAGTGGGATGACAGCATCCCTTTACAGTGTTTACCATGCCCAATTTATTGATATGCTACTGACCTATTGTGATAAATTTTTCACAACAGTTGCTGCCACAGCGAAAAAAACTGCACCAGACTATTTTTAAAAATGGGATAAGTCCCCTTATTTGTGGTTTGTTTCAAGAACTTTAAACAAATCGTCAGCCGAAATATCTTCTGTTATATCTCCATTGCTTGCAGTGGAGATATGACCAGTTTCTTCACTGACTACAATAACAAATGCATCGGTTTGTTCTGAAATTCCAATTGCAGCACGGTGTCTTAAACCAAGAGCAGGACTTAATTCCAATTTTTGAGAAACCGGAAGGATACACCTGGCAGCTTTGATCCGGTTTAGACTTACAATCACTGCGCCATCGTGAAGTGGGGAATTCTTAAAGAAAATATTTTTTAACAACTCAGATGAAATTGAGGCATCAATTATTTCTCCTGTTTCAACATATTCAGTGAGTTCGCTTTCCCGCGCAAGAACAATCAATGCACCTGTATGATTTTCAGACATTTGGCCACAAGCCTCCACTATTGCATGAAGGCTTGCTTCAGATGCCAGTTTAAACTGACTCGAAAAAAGATGTTCCAACGAAAATTTCTTGTTCGACCTATAGCGGCTTCCAAGCATAAGTAAGAACCTGCGTACTTCCTGTTGAAATACAATGATGATCGCTATAGCACCAACTCCAAAAAGTTGACCCAAAATTGAGCCAAGCAACTCCATCTTAAGGGACCTCACCACTAACCAAACAACAAAAATGATGAAAATACCCATGAAAATATTGAAAGCAACTGTCCCTTTTACCAATTTATAGATTTCGTAAAAGATAATCGCAACAAGTAAAATATCAATTAAATCCAGAAACCTTATATGTATAAATAAATCAATCATTTGCAATAAATTTAGTTTTATTTACCAGCCTTATTGTTTCAACAGCTTCCCTTACATCATGGACTCTTAAAATGGCACAACCGCCGATTAACGCCAATGTGTTTAGAACTGTCGTACCATTAAGACTTTCATTTGGAGTAATTTCCAATTCCCTCCATATCAAAGCCTTGCGGGATAATCCAGTTAAAACCGGCAATTCGAAAATTTTGAACGCATCCAAACGGTTCAGCAATTCAAAATTATGGGCAAGAGTTTTTCCAAATCCGAAACCAGGGTCAATTATTACATCGCAAACACCCAATAATCTCAATTTATTCAACTGCGTCGACAGAAATAAAACAATTTCTTTAACAACATCATCATATACAGGATTATTCTGCATTGAATCACTTTTACCCTTTGTATGCATCAAAACATAAGGTAATTGCAGTTCAGCAACCGTTTCAAACATTTTTGGGTCAAAGGTTCCGCCCGATACATCGTTGACGATAAAACCGCCAATTTCATCAAAGACAACCTTTACAACTTCGGAACGATAAGTATCAATCGAAATATTAGCATCCGCATACTCTCTTCGCACAGCTTTGACAGCAGGCATCAATCGCCTCAATTCTTCTTCTATTGATATTTCCAATGCTCCCGGCCTGGTTGACATGGCCCCAATATCGATAAAGGATCCACCATCATTTATGATTTGACCGGCACGTGTCAAAATAGAATCCTCATTTGAATAGGATCCACCATCATAAAACGAATCGGGAGTTACATTCAGAATGCCCATAACAGTGGGCGATAACAAATTGACGAGCTTACCGTTTAGTTTAATGTTGCTCTTAGTATTATAGAAGCTATTGTTGCTTTTTTGAAATAACATAAACAGTACATAAAAGATGACATTACAAAAAACATACCTATACCATTTTATATCAACACATTAATTCATTAAATGGACATTATGCCCTTCTGCAATAAATACAAAAGTAAGAATAAAAGTCACACTCTTTCCCCAATTTTTAATACTTTTATGGCTCAATTAATAAACATGAATAAAACGAATCAACAATTTGATCATGTAATCGAAATTTGTAGCAATGTCTTCCTAAAAAAAATGAAAGATTATGGAACAGCATGGCGTATTTTGAGGCCCAAATCCGTGACCGATCAGATTTATATAAAAGCTCAACGGATAAGAAGCATCGAAGAAAAAGGGGTTTCAAAAATTGATGAAGATGCGACTTCTGAGTTTATCGGAATCATTAATTATTGTGCAATGGCACTGATTCAGATTGAGTTAGGAACATCGGAAGAAGAATTGCCAGCAGACATAGCCGAACAGAGATATCGGGACAATCTTTTAAAGGCAAAGAATCTCATGATGGCTAAAAATCACGATTATGGCGAGGCATGGAGGCAAATGAGGATCAGTTCTTACACTGACCTTATCCTGATGAAGATTAAAAGAACCAAACAAATTGAAGACAATCAAGGAATCACATTAGTATCGGAAGGAATCGATGCCAATTACTTTGATATGATCAACTATGCAGCTTTTGCTTTAATCAAACTTGAATGTGAAAATAATCATGAAGCATAAATTATTGGTAATTTCAAGATGGTTGGTTGGTACCGTCTTTGTATTTTCGGGATTCGTAAAAGGAATAGATCCTACAGGCCTTCAATATAAATTAGACGACTATCTGGAAGCGTTACATCTCAAAGTGTTTGGGTTTTTTGAATTCCCAAATGCTTTTTTGCTTCCTTTCGCAGAATTTGTTGTTGGAGTTGCATTGTTGACCGGCATAATGATCAGGTATTCAACAAAGTTGGCTTTAGCCTTTATGATCTTTTTCACTCCGCTGACCCTTTATATTGCCTTAAAAAATCCGGTTACCGATTGCGGATGTTTTGGCGATGCATTGGTTATCAGCAACTGGGAGACCTTTTATAAAAATATTGTGTTAATTACACTTGCAATCCTCCTTGTCATCAACCGAAAGGAACTTCAATTCATTTCAAATGAGAAATTCAGGAAAATAGTTTTTTCAATTTTTATAGTAGTCTATATATCAATAGTTTACTGGTCATATAACCATGAACCGATTATTGATTTCAGACCATACAAAATTGGTGCGAATATTCCGGAGGGGATGAAGATTCCAGAGGGGGCACCAACAGACATTTACCAGACTACTTACCATTACAAAAACCTAAAGTCGAATGAAGTAAAGGTGTTTAGCGATCGTGATTTTCCATGGCAGGACACTATCAACTGGAAATTTGAATCCATGGATCCACCTAAACTGATCCGACAAGGTTATCGGGCGCCAATTCATGATTTTTCGATACAAAACGCAAATAATGAAATCCTTACGGATTTCTACCTTCAAGATACCCTTTTAACTTTTATTGTCATTGCCTACGATCTTCAAAAATCAAACCACAAAAAACAAAAGGAGCTAAATGCCTTGGCCGATTGGGCAAAAACCAAAGGGGTCCATTTTATTGGTTTAACTTCAACTTCGGGTGCTGCTCTTGAAAAATACAAGCTGGAACAATTTCCTTCATATGAAATGATGTTCACGGACCAGATCACTTTAAAAACAATCATCCGCTCAAATCCAGGACTAATTCTTTTGAGAAAGGGGACCATCATTGGAAAATGGCATTATAACGACTTTCCAACACCACCAGAAGTTGAACATTTTACGGTTACAGAAATGAATAAAAAGTTAAATCAGTGATTAGCTACAAATAGAAATTTTCTGGTTTATCATTAAGTTTTATCTTTGTATCCCAATAAATCAAGGCTTTTAATTAAAATTTTAAAAATAGCAGTATAATGAGAAAAAAGATTGTTGCCGGCAACTGGAAGTGTAATACTACAGTAAAAGAAGGTGTTGAATTGGCTAAAAGTGTCAATGAACTTGTTCTGACAAACGGGGCAAAAGATGTTGTTGTGGTACTTGGTACGCCATTTACCCATTTGACAAGTGTAGTTGAAGCTGTAGATGCCAACCGCATTAATGTTTCTTCGCAAAATTGTGCAGCCGAACCTAAAGGTGCTTATACTGGTGAAGTTTCTGCTTCAATGGTAAAATCAACTGGGGCAACTTATGTAATACTCGGACATTCAGAGCGCCGCGAATATTATCACGAAACCAGCGAAACATTGAACAAGAAACTTGCCCAGGTTCTCGGACAAGGTTTGACACCGATCTATTGTTGTGGTGAAGCATTAAATATCCGCGAAGCCGGGACTCAGAATGAGTATGTCAAACAACAGTTAGATGAAACAATTTTCCTTCTTCCATCTGAACAGCTACTTAAACTGGTGATTGCTTATGAACCTATCTGGGCAATCGGAACAGGTGTAACAGCCTCGACACAACAGGCTCAGGATATGTTATCTTTTATCAGGGGATTGATTGCGACTAAATACAACTCGGAAGTTGCAGAAGAAATATCAATCCTTTATGGAGGATCATGCAGTCCATCGAATGCAAAGGATCTGTTTAGCCAACCCGATATCGATGGTGGCCTAATTGGTGGAGCATCGCTAAAAGCACCTGATTTCCTTGCAATTATTAATGCTTATTAACCCATACCAACCGATTGGTTGTTTTGACCACGAATTCACGAATCAAATTTTAACACTTTTAAAATTCGTGCATTCGTGGTCTTTATATTTGAGCTAACAATGGAATACACAAAAGTTAATTGCACACTACAACCTGACACTGAAATTAACCGGGAAATACTTATCGCAGAATTGGGAAATATAGGATTTGAAAGCTTTAATGAAACAG
>JBAXWR010000025.1:0-44887 GCA_037128295.1 Mariniphaga sp. | reverse complement strand
CGGTTTTGGTAATAGCGCCAGGTGATCCTGTCAAAGACCATGACCCCGTTGCCGGCAGATCGTTGAGGATTACGCTCCCGGTCGCCAGGGCACAGGTTGGCTGTGTGATTGTCCCGGCGGCAGGTGCCGTAGGAGTAGCCGGTTGTGTGTTGATGGCCACGCTCCCCGAAGCCGTTGAGGTACATCCCGCCGCATTGGTCACCGTGAAGGTATATGTCCCGGCTGCAAGGTCCGCAAATGTATAAGATGTCCCGGTTCCGGTTTTGGTAATAGCGCCAGGTGATCCTGTCAAAGACCATGACCCCGTTGCCGGAAGATCGTTGAGGATTACGCTCCCGGTCGCCAGGGTACAGGTTGGCTGTGTGATTGTCCCGGCGGCAGGTGCTGTAGGAAGTTCATTTACAATTATTGCCAGTGTTGAAACTGTACCATCACCATTAGCATTATGACCTTTTACAGTAATATTACCTGAAGCAGCGGATGCAGCATAGCTGACAGAAATACTGTTTGTTTCGCTGGTTCCGGTTGCTCCTATAGGTAGTGTCCATACATAGGAGGTAGCATTGACAATTGTCGGTACGGTATAAACTACCGAGCCTTGTCCCTGACATACAGTAGCTGACCCTGTAATTGTCCCGGCAGTGTCAGGCAATGGATTGACTGTTATAACTACAAGGTCAGCAGGTGAATCAACAGTTCCGTCATTGACAATCAAAGAAAAAGTATAATTTGTAGAGGTAGCGACATCAGGAGACGTAAAGGTTGGCTTTATGGCCGTCGTTGAACTCAGGGTGATTCCGGCGGGAGCCGACCATTTATAAGTCAGAGTGTTGCCATCGGGGTCATTAGAGGTGGAACCATCAAGGGTGACTAAAGTACCTTCAATAACGGATTGGTCCGTACCTGCATTGGCAACTGGAACTTTATTCGGGGATACATACGAAAGGTTAACATAAGCTGTTATGTTTGGGGTGTAAACAGGAGTGGTTGTTGGTATGTTGGTATTATCGACAAACAATGGCATAATACCGGATATTTCCAAGTTTGCACTCGAATCCCAGAATTTAAAACTAATTGCATTCCCTACAGTATAACCGTTGGAGGCTTCATCGTCCTTTCTTGAGGCTCTAAATTCGGGGAAATAAGAATTAAGTAGTCCAATTTTTTTTGTAATGACTAAACTACCAGTACAAATATTCCCATCAAAAGAAGCAATTTCATCGCCTGCCTCTAAATCTACCCCTCCTATTGAAGCAGAAGTAATGATAAAAGTCATCTGATCATTTCCATTGCCGATCCACACTGGCACAAAATGACCTGCTGGTATGACGGCAAATCCTAAACCTGATAACAACACCATCCCTATTGTCAGGATTAGTTTTCTTGTTTTTAATGGAATGTTAGTGTTCATAATTATTTAAAAATTAGTTAATTATCATCATGGTAATTTCTTAACAAACAAATAATAAGGGTTTTAACCCTATTAAGGAAACAAACTAAAAAGGGATTCCGATCTTCTTACAGTGTTTAACCTGACAATCGCCAACTCTTGGAACGGATTGGTGACTGTAACCTCAGCCGCTATTTTGTACAAAAGCCATTGATGCACACAGAAATAATGGGATTAATAAACATGCTTTACTCATAAGGGCCTAGATTTTCTCTTAAACATGATTGTTTTGAAACACAAATATAAACATTCATCATTTTAAAATTTAGTAATGCCATATTTAATTTTCTGTTATACAACATGTAGTCCCCAGATGATTATAAACATTCACCTAGGCCAATCCTTTCATTTCCCTATTAAGACGTTTCTGGTTCTTCGTGCAGAATTTCTCAATATTTTTTTCTTCAAACCTATAAATAATGATGATCTAATGCAATAGCAAACAACCTTTGGCAGCTTTTAATAAACAACCGGTAGTAATTATTAATTTAACGGTAAGACCTGCAATTCTTACTTGCCAATTTCCCCTTCTTTTAATACTATTTTTTGTACCTGCCCATTCATTTTGCAAAGGTAAACCCCTTGGACAACCTTATGTCCCGAATCGTTTGTGCCGTTCCATTTCAAGGTCATTTCCCCTTTGTTCGAACCTTTATAAAGGCTTTTGATCTTTTGTCCCAAAAGGTTATAGATGGCCACTTCGACATCGGTTTCCTGATAATTCCGGATCTCGATTGTCAGTTCATCTTTAAATGGGTTGGGGTAGCACCTGAACTGGTCTGGTCCATTATCTGTTTGAACGATAGGAAGTCCATTTGCCGATACCTTTATGAACACCGACCCGTTCTTTTCGAACGACTTGGCTCCAGAAAGGGTTTTCACACTCAGCGTGTAAGATTGGTTGCCACGGTAGAGTTGCAGCCCTATTGTATTTCCAACGGAGAAGCCGTTTACCGAAGCGCCGTTGCCCTCGTTGGCGGAGGTTGGTATGCTGATGCTCCCGGACTTCAACTGTTCAATTCCAATTGTGGCCGAACCGACACAATATTTGCCGTCAAATAATCCGATCTCGTCGCCTGCATGTAAACCTGATGGTTGCAAATCGACAAGGCTAACGTTCATATGGTCGGTTCCATTACCCTCAAACACATTGGTAAAATGGGTAGAAGCCAAAACTTCAGGAACATATGCTGCTGCTTTTGTCGCATTGGCAGGAAAGGTCAAAGTGCAGTCGGAAGTCACGTTTATTTTGTAGCCTTTGCCTGGGACAAAGTTGCCGATATTGTTTTTCCATCCGCCAAACATGCCGAAGTTCTCCATGGTCTTTCCCGATTCGTCCATCACCTTGATAATTTTTCCGGCATCGATCAGCGATTGGACCAACGACTTGCCATCCTGCAATGTTGTGCATGGATAGGAAATAATGTTCCACCCGGCCATAAGGGGGATGTCCAAAGGCAATGTAACAAGTGTCCCTTCGAGCGAAATAATGGTGTCAGTCTTCATGTTCACCTTGTAACCTTCGGTAGCAGTGAGATTGCCGATATTGTTTTTCCATCCGCCAAACATTCCGAGGTTTTCAATGGTTTTTCCGGCCTCGTCCATCACCTTTTTGAGGTTCCCTGAATCGATAAACGGTTGGAAAATATCCTTGATGTTCCAATTATCCGGGACTACATTGGCCGAAATGATGTTCCAACCTGCTATCATTGGGATTTCCTGCTTGACGATGTTAACTCCTGTCAAGGCTGCAAAGGCAGTGGCGTTGGGCGAGAATTTCCCGTCGATGCTCCATGTTTCCAGCCCATTGGAATAAGCAGCGTTAACATTGGTTATTTCGAGGGTCTTGCTTTGGTCGTAAAGTTTGTAGGTGATCGCATTGCCGGGGGTATAACCGTTCCCGGAACCATCGTCTCTCGATGTCACTATCGTAAGAGCCGATGATCCCGACAGCCCTTTTGTCAAAATCCCAGCGCCGACACAGAGCGTACCGTCAAAGATGCCGATTTCGTCACCTGCCTCGAGCTCGACCCCGTCAATTTTTGCCGAATAGACATGAATGTTCATCTGATCGGTACCATTGCCTTCCCATACACGTGTAAAATATTTAGAACCAAATGAGTTGACAGTAACTGCAAGGTTAGCTTCCGCACCGTCGCCACATGTATTTTGTCCTTTTACGGTAATATTCGCTGACACGGCCGAATTCCCATAATTAACAGTGATACTGTTTGTTGTGCTCGTACCCGTAGCTCCTGTAGGAAGTGTCCAGATATAGGTAGTTGCATTTGCAATTGCTGGGACTGAATAAACCACGGCACTTTGTCCCTGTGAAACATTCGCAAGACCTGTAATAGTCCCGGCAGCTACAGGAAGCTTACACCCTGCCTGGATTACCTTTACACTTTGTGGGCTTTCGGATGCACCGGGTACCGTAATTATTACATTAGCAGTTCTTTGAATAGAAGAAATATTTTCGGTATAGATTGCCGTGATTGTTCCGTTGCCAGTACCGGAAGGGGTTACGGTACACCAGGTTTGGTCGCTTACCGCTGTCCAATTACACCCTGTGGTTACTGTGAACGAAACAGAAGCCGCCGGTGCAGGGGGCGCATTTGCATCGGAAGGGCTGACGACCAGGGAGCATATTTGTGCACCCGTAAAAATGCCGAACGTAGTTGCCCCATCGGCATTGAGCTGGTGGAGTATGGAATTTACTGTGCTAAAGGCTGTTGTGGGCGATGGGGCAACTTTTACGCAAGTAATGCCATTTTCGGTACCAACAACATCTGCAGGCAAATATTGAAAATTTGCACGATATTGGGGAGCAGTGATCCCATTTTGGGTAAGTGTCCAGTAACGGTCCAGGTAATTTCCAGACAATCCGGCATATGTTGAATTCGACAATTTGACACCCGCATAACTGCCGGAAGCAAAAGTTCCCCCGGTAAAAGACAGGGTAACAGGTGAGTATTCGGGTGTGCCGGTTTCATCACCGACAGGAAAAATAAAACTTCCGGGCGCAGAACCGGGAGCGCACTCCTTGCGCAACTCGCCGGAACCTGTGGCAACTACCATTGAAGTGGCCGATGGTGTGCCTGAAATTGAGGAAGATGGACCAAGCAAAAGGGAATAATCGAAGATGGCCACATTACCAATCGACAAGGTGAGGATCCCGTTGATGTTGGTGTTTCCGCCGATGGTGACGCCTGCAGAATTGTTTACCGTGAAATTCTGTATTATGTTTTTGCCACTGACAATTTGATTGGCCGAACCGGAAAATTCCACAGTGCCTGTACCTATTTGATTCGGCAAGGGGTTTTCATTGGCAAGGTTTTTCTTCAAGATCAGGAGTCCTTCGTTTTTTATCGTTGCCCCACTGCCGACCGATAGGTTGTCCATGGAAACAAAGGTGCTGCCCGGGGTGATCACAAGGGATGTCCCGCTTGTCACCACATTGCCGGCAATAACCCGCTTGAAACCTGTACACCAGACAATAAGCATCATCGAAAGAACAACGATTGCCATTCTTCCGGTGATTTTCATCCAACTTTGTAAAGTTTTCATTGTATTAGGATTTTGTTGTTAATATGTTAATTTCTCCCGGAAGCTTTTCGTTCTCCCCATAGTTGGACCATTTCTGCACTTGTTTCTTTTAGTATGTTGCTTGCTAAACTTGTACAACCTAAATATTCAGTTAAGGTTGTCCACTCAGCATCCGCTGGAACATGCCTTCTTTCTGGTAAAATATTATGTACGTCTTCAACTGCATACCAATTGTATAAAGCCTTATAAGTAGTTTTGTAAATTGTGGAATCATTGTAATACCAGTAATATGCTCCTGCATCAGAAATTGAAGCTGACAAAGAAAAAGGTCGGTTAATTTAGCTGTTTTTGCATAATCGATTTTCGGGTTTGCAGAAGTTCCCCCGCAAACACCATAGGCTGTCACCGTTGGGCCACCATCGGAGGTAAAATTCTCCTTACGGGTGGCAGTGCTTTGCCCAATAGCTGTAACTTCAGTGGTTGAGTCCGTTGGCTCCATAAAGGTGGTTGCCAACCGGTTTGATGACCCAGCCATAAACATTGAAAGGCTTATGGTTCCACCAGGAAAGCAATCGATAAAGTAAGCAATAAGGCTATTGATACCTTTTTTTGCGAAAGCGAAATTATGGGTGAACCGGATCAGCAACAATATTAAGGTTGGTCTTTTCATTATATGGCATTTAGTTGATTTATAGGCAAATAATAGTTGGTAAATTTTATTTTATTAATACATGCGAATTTTGGAGCTCTTATTTTTTGGAATGATGTGTCTAATACGTTTCCATTTGCTAAAAGTATAAATTTTTTACTAAAATAAATCCAATTTGAATTCATAATGTCGAGTATTTTTATATAATCCAAATGACAGGTCGTACCCTATTTTTGACCCAATAATTAGGTAAGATAGTGTCTAAAAAGTCCGATAAACCACTTACGATCTCCGTGAAACTATCGAGCAGGATATGAAATAGTTGCGCTAACTCTGTGAATCAATGTGATACAATTAGTTACACAGAGTTTTTGGACTACTTTATTTACTATCCGGACAATTATTTATTTTATACTTTTTTTGATCAATGCTTATAAACAACCTTAATTGCCTGCCCATTCATTTTGCACAGGTAAACCCCCTGAGCAACCTTATGTCCCGAGTCGTTGGTACCGTTCCAGTTCAAGGTCATTTCCCCTTTGTTCGAACCTTTGTACAGGTTTTTGATCTTTTGTCCCTTAAGGTTGTAGATGGCAACATCAACACCGGTCTCCGCAAAATTACTGATTTCGATTGTCAGTTCATCTTTAAACGGGTTGGGGTAGCACCTGAACTGTTCTGGTTCATTATCTGTTTGTACGACAGGCAGTCCATTGGCCGATACCTTTAGGAACACCGACGCGTTCTTTTCAAACGACTTGGCTCCCGAAAGGGTTTCCACACTTAGGTTGTAAAATTGGTTCCTACGGTAGAGTTGCAGCCCTATTGTATTTCCAGAGGAGAAGCCGTTTACCGAAGCGCGATTGCCCTCGTTGGCGGAGGTTGGTATGCTGATGCTCCCGGACTTCAACTGTTCAATTCCAACTGTGGCCGAACCGACACAATAATTCCCATCGAAGATGCCGATCTCGTCGCCTGCATGTAATCCTGATGCTTGCAAGTCAACAAGGCTAACGTTCATATGGTCGGTGCCATTACCCTCAAATACTTTGGTGAAATGGGTAGAAGCCAGAATATCAGGAATATAGGCTGCTGACTTGGTCGCATTGGCCGAAACTGTTAGAGTGCAGGCGGCGGAAACGTTTACCTTGTAGCCCTTGCCCGGGGCGAAGTTGCCGATGTTGTTTGTCCATCCGCCAAACATGCCGAAGTTCTCGATTGTCTTGCCCGATTCGTCCATCACCTTGATTATTTTTCCTGCATCGATCAGCGATTGGACCAAAGACTTGCCATCCTGCAATGTTGCGCATGGATAGGAAATAATGTTCCAACCGGCCGAAAGTGGGATGTCCAAAGGCAATGGAACGAGTGTCCCTTCGAGTGATAGCGTGGCAGCGGATCCAATGTTCACTTTATAACCTTCGGTGGCCGAGAGGTTACCGATGTTGTTTGTCCATCCGCCAAACATGCCTAAGTTTTCAACTGTTTTTCCAGCTTCGTCCATCACCTTTTTGAGGTTTCCCGAATTGATATAGGCTTGGAAAATATCTTTGAGGTTCAAATTTGCCGGAACCACATTGGCAGAAACGATGTTCCATCCTGCGATCAGGGCAATGTCGTGTTTGACGATGTTAACTCCTGTCAAGGCTGCAAAGGCAGTGGCGTTGAGCGAGAATTTCCCGTCGGTGATCCATGTTTCGAGGCCATTGGAATAAGCTGCAGTAACATTGGTTATTTCAAGTGTTTTGCTTTGGTCGTAAAGCTTATAGGTAATCGCATTGCCGGGGGTATAACCGTTCCCGGACCCGTCGTTCCTCGAAGTGGTAATCGTAAGGGCCGATGATCCCGACAAGCCTTTTGTCAAAATCCCTGCGCCGACACAGAGCGTACCGTCAAAGATGCCGATCTCGTCACCTGCCTCCAGTTCGACACCGTCAATTTTTGCCGAATAGACATGGATGTTCATCTGATCAGTACCATTTCCTTCCCATATACATGTAAAATGCGCCGGTAGGGTGGGGTTCATTATTGTGATAATGACCTGGTCTGCCTGAGAATCTTCAAACCCATCGTTTACCACAAGGCTAAATGTATATTTGGTACCATCCTGCGCATCAGGGGCTGTAAACGTAGGCCTTGGATCAGTCATCGAGTTCAAGATGATTCCTTCCGGTGCTGTCCATTTGTAAGTCAGGGCATTGCCATCAGCATCAGTAGAAGCAGTCCCATCCAATGTAACCAAAACCCCTTTGTTCGCCGATTGGTCCGTGCCCGCATTGGCAACAGGTGCCAGATTTGCCTTACCAATATAGGTCAGACTTATGGTCGATTTGCAGTTCCCCTTTAAAGCTGCATTATTTGCAACATCATCATCAACAGTGATTTTAACCAATCCAAGGGAAAGAGGTGTCAAATCTGCCCTAAAGATCTTATTTGGACTTGCCACATCTGCAACAAAATTTGAGATTGATCCGTTGACAACCTTTATGTCATTGGAAACGAAACCTGTAACATCCTGATTAAAAGTAAAAGTAATTTTTGAAGGTGAATGGTACAAGGTATCAACCGCGCCTGATGTACTGATATTCAAAAGAGGCGCATCCAATTCAATATAAGTAAGGCTAATAAGGTTAGAAGCACCATTTGGATTTCCGACCAGGTCAACGAATTTATTTGCTTCAATCATAACTGTAACATTACCAGTATTAATTGGGGTAACCAGTACTGTATAATCCTTACCAGGAACCTTCATGGTAAAATCGCTCAAAGTCGCATTATCTGTTTTTATCATATCTTGGATGAATCCCGTAACAATTTCATTGAATTTTATCGCAACCTCAAATGGGGCAGAAACGGGCGATGCATTGGTACAATATAAATTGACAACCGGAGTAAGGTAATCTACTTTTCTTATTTCGAATGCATTGCTGGCATTGCTTATTATTCCTGTTGGTTGACTCGATTTAAGCCGAATTTTATATCCGATACCGGCAGCAACCGTATTGTTGATTATTCCAAAAGTATTTACCAATGTATTTGTTTCCCTTATTTTTCGGGGAGCAGCATTATTGTAGGCATAATAGAGTTCAAATACTTTAGTAACAGGGTTATAATAGTTCATTGGCTCCCCGTTGTAATCTGAATAAACAGTCTGATCGGCAGGATTAGACATTCCTGTAATCTGAAGGCTACAACGATACACTGTTTGTCCTTTGACAACAAAGGTCTGATCGGTAAGGGTTATATCAAGGCCATAGTTGGGAATATCGCCAACCTGTGTTTTGTGTAAGGTGTTTGAATTAATGCCTGTGAATGTTAAATTTTGATTTACAGGATATGTACCTAATGTGGGATGGATTCGGAATCCAACCGAATTGTAATTTCCTTCATACACATTATCGGAGCCCGACATAATTTTTCCTATATCTGTTTCCGAGGCAAAACTTCCATTGGCATCCGAGAGGTAGGCTGTAAATTCATTCCCATAATTAAAGTTGCCTATTTTCGTAAATGGAATTGGGATTGTATCTGTTTGTGCTGTAGATACATAAAATGGAGAACCAGTTATAGTTCCTAAAGCAACTGACAGTTCTGCCACCTTGAAACTTCTGAAAGCTGTACTATTTGCCGCCGGAGCATTAATGGTCAACCCAACAGTTTCCACGTTAAGTGCCAAACTTGTTATGCCATTTGTAACGATGTTATTGGCTGCATCTTTGGCACAAACATAGTATTCATAGGTTGTGTTGGGGGTAAGTGCCGATGAAATACTAAAATTCCAGGTTTTATTGTCAACCTGCTTAACTCCTGTAACAGGAGTAAATTCATCAACCGTACCTCTTTTCCTGTACCACAGTTTGGCAGCTACAACTGCCACATTATCCGTTATTGTTGCCGAGAATGAAGGGGTCGAATTTGTAGATGAAATGAATGGGATGTATTCAATTACAGGGGCAATCATATCAATTGTCAATGCCATCGAATTATCTTCGATAGCCCCAATATCAGGAGTCGATTCACTCCTTGGGTTCCCATAGATATCTGTAGTCACCGAAACCGAAAGACCGGAATTTATTGCAGGGGAAGAAGCCTGTAACGATAGTTCATTGGTTAACGGGTTTGTAAATTTTGGATCCGCAAATCCGCTGCCCAAATCAAGGCAATCACCAGGTACTGATCCGGAACTTTGCCATCCCCTGAAATTGGACCATATCCCACCATTGGAAAAGGGAGTGATAAAAGCATTGGCACCTCCATTGTAATACAAATTATTCCTGAAAACATTGGTAGGATCATTATTGGTTTGGATCAATAAATCACTGAATGTGGTTGCATTGGAATTATAAATCGTATTCGAAAAAATATTGTTGCGAATGTCCAGGTTAACTGAATTGTTGGTACAGAAAACGAAGCTTTGAGCGTTGGCGGAGGTATTGCCTTCACCATAAAGGTTGACTGTATTATAGTACAACTTTAAGCTGTTGCTTGCTGTTAAGACAATACCCTTAATACCATACAGATAGGACGAATATGGATGTCCATTCCCATTTATACCAGATATAATATTATTTGAAACTGTTATATTCCTGCACCCTGAACCATATAAACCATTCGACACTTGACTTCCACTGATGCTCTTGTTCGTTACATTGATAATTTTGTTGCGGGTGATATTGCCACCAATGACATTAGAAAGCCAGATTCCTTGAGCAGAAAGATTGACAGTATTGACAACATTCAGTATTGTATTGTTTTCAACAGCGATGTTTGAACAGCCTGATAGGTAAATCCCATAATTCGTCATTGAATTATTTGGATCAGAATTACCAATGATACAATTCGTTATACTTGAGTTGCCAATATTGGTCAGGGATATTCCTGAATATCCTTTTATTGCATTGACATGGTCAATTGTAAAACTTGAGCGGCTGGACCCGTACGCATAGATACAAGCAAAAGAAGTTGAGGAGAAATCGCAATATTTCATGGTTATATCATGATTGCCAAATGCATCTATATTAAAGAATCTTAAAGGGTTGGCACCATTGCAAACAAATTTTAAATGATTCAGGTTATCCCCATTAAAGCTCCCATCGATTACGATTATATCAGCGCCAAGAAAATTTATGTTGGATGCCGTCATGTTGGTAACTGTCTTCAAAGTGGCACTATTTGGTTTTATCGTAATAGAATAGTTGCCGTTACCTGTTTTCCGTAATTGTTGCAATGGAATTTCACCTGTTTCATCCAGATCGGAAATGATCGTAACCTGGATATTCCTGTCAATAAATGAAGAATTTAATAGGTCGAATAAGCCGCCAGGTTTGGTCAAACTCTCAAAATTACCGCCAACACCAATGGTATAGTTTAGAATTTCAGGCAATTGCATTTTATATGAAAAACTATTGACAAAATCGGGCCTGACAGGTGGGTTGTTTGCCAATAAACCTGTACTATTGGCATCGAGGCCTGAAACCATATATCCGTTGGAGGCAATGTTTCCGGAACCATCTTTGGCACAAACAAAATATTCATAATCCCCTGTTACCAAGGTTGGGAAAATAAATTCCCAAAGGTTGCCATATTGATTGCCTTGAACAGAATTAAATGCAGTAGAGGAGTTTTTTACCCTATACCATAGTTTGGCGTTGGCAACCTTTGTATTGTCTGTAATTTCTGCGGTAAATTTTACAATCGCAAGCGAATTGTTGGTTATCGGTTGAAAACTGATAACCGGTGGGAGTAAGTCAATTGCAGGACCAAAATCGCCTTCGATAGCCCCAATATCTGGTGTCGAAGCATTTCTGGTTGTCCCATTCAAATCGGACGTAATAAACCCAATGGGTTTGCCGTTATTTGAAACCGGCGATGGGGATTTTATCGTGAAGTCAAGGTTGGCTGGATCTGTGAAATTTGGATTGGCAAAAAAATTGGTCAAGTGATTGCCGGAGGATGGTGTCCTTGTCCCCTTTTGCCATTCGCGAAATTTGTAGAGGTTATTGAACACGAAATTATTTTGTAGCGAATCGTCCATCCAGATTAAATTATTCTCAAACAGAGCTTCAACCAGGACAATACTTCTGATCGAATTTGCTCCCGGTACTGAAAAGTCGGCAAAAATGTTGTTTCTGATTTCTGAATAGAGGTTGGCCCAGCACAACATTGTATTTTCATGTTGGTTTTTTGAGTTGCCAATCACTGTATTATTGAATATCTTATATTTGGCATTCCCTGTTAAATCAATAATCTGCAGGTTCCAATAAGTGTTGGGAGCTATGGTGCTACTGCTTTTGGCCCCCTCCAGGTCATAAATCAAATTGTTATAGACATTTACAATTGCATTGGCATCTATGGAGCTGGAATATATGCCAAACAGATCCGAATCTTCTATTGTTGAGGTTGACTTTAAATTGTGTATCTTATTGTTATAGATGTGGTTATCTCCAGTTAGGTTTCTTGTATCTATTGCATAAAAATCGGGAGCGACAATATTCTGGATCTCATTGTCGTGGAAAGAGAAATTTTTACAATTGTTAACCGAAATCAAACCTTCATAATCGATGGGCTCAATCGTAGTTCCACCTTCCCCAAATGTGCAATTTCGGATTTCGATATTCTCATCAGGAATGGTCGTTGCATTGGAACGGAATGAGGTGCGGCCCTTCACAAATTGTACATGATCAATTAAAATATTTGAATTGGTCCCACTGGCAGATAAAGCACTCTGATTTAATGAGATGCCATTCTGCCGATCCTGAGTTGATCTACGGTCGATGTCTATTTTGCAATTTTTGATGGTTATATGATTACTGCCATTTGTAATACTATTGGGATTTGTAATCACATAGCCACCCATAATCTTAACGGAATCGTTTATTGCTGCCGGATTGGAAGTAATGTCAACGCCGTCAAAAGTAATGTAATCTGAGCCTGCGATTAGAAATATAACGGATGTGGTATCATTTCCAGTTACTTTTTTCCCGTAAATAATTGGATTGGCTCCGGCCCCATCCTTTTGGAAGGCAACCGGATTCGATTCGCCAGAAGTATTGGTCCGAACGATCAACCCTGATTCATTGTAAGTTGTGCCTGCCGCAACCAAAAATTTAACGCCTCCTGGACCAACGCCATTAATATTCAATGCGGTAGTCGCATCTTTAAAGGAAACAAAGTCACCTCCAACCGGATTAATGGTGAAGGATCCAACAAGAGGTTGAATTACAAATGATTGTGTAACAGTGACTGTTTGAGGGTCAATTCCCGGAGCTGAAAAAGTAACCTTGGCAATTCTGGAAAGTGGAGTCGTATTGGCTTGTGCCGTAAATGTGATAATTTCATTGGCTGAACCAGATGTTGGGCTTACGGTTAGCCATGTTTGGTCGGAAGATGCCGTCCAGGGAACATTACATACTAAATCAATAGTTGACTGACTATTGGCCGAAGCACCGATTTTTACTGAATTTGACGAAAGGTTAACGCTGGGCATTTCCACAATGTTCGCAAAGTCTTTCCATTGGTTGGCAGATGCATAGAGAGATTTTGAGCCGAATGGTACATATAACTTGCAGGTTGATATATTAATACCATTGAAAACATTATTAGATGAAGTTAGGTCAATCGGATTTGGGATATTAACAGTAATGGAAGTTACGCTGCTGCAATATTGAAAAACCCCACTACTGATGGTTTTAACAGTGGAGGGTATAATTATCGAATTTAACTTTGAACAGGCCCAGAAAGCGTTAATGCCAATTGAAACTAATCCTTCTGGCAATGTTAAAGAAGTTAAACTTTTACACGATAAAAAGGCGTAATTATTTATTGAAACCAATCCAATGGGTAGGTTAAATGAAGATATTTCAGAACAATTATAAAACGCTTGAACTCCAATAGAGGTAACTGAGGATGGAATGTTAAAACCTCCTTTTTTTGAGATTGGACATTGTAATAAGGTTTTAATATTTTTATCGAATAAAACACCATCTATACTTGAATAATTGGTATTGCTTTTATCTACATTAATTAAACCGGGATCGTTTAAAAATGCAGGGGATACAATTGAAATGACAGACGATGGAATACTAAAAAAATTTACTCCAATACAACCTGTAAAGGCATGATTTCCAATTGTGTTTACCGAAGCAGGAATCATGAGTGCTCCTATTAGACCGCTACAACCGGCAAAAGCTTGTTCCCCAATTGATGTATAGCCAAGCGGAATATCAACTGAAGTCAATCCGCTACAATTACAAAAAGAATATCGCCCTATTGCTGTGGTGGATGATGGTAGAATTATCTGTTTTAAGGTTTTCTTTCCTACCAGATTACTATTTGAAAAAGCACATCCAGGAATAGTATTGGCAGGATAAATGTTATTTTCCCAAAGTGATGGCCCCTCAATACCTGTATAAGCTGCAATTGATGCCCCACTCAAATCCAAAACAGCCAGCAACGGCATATTGTCGCGCATGGTCTTAAAATCGCGGGCATCGATGGTGCCGGTCAAGGTAAAATAGGAAATTGTATCTAATTCTGCGGTGGTCAGCAATGTTGCCAGACTGCCAGCAGTGACAGCCATGGTTTTTGATCCCCTATAATTAACTTTGTGAACTACAAGCTTTGCAGAACTAGAGCTACCAGCTTCATGCCCGGATATAATATATCGTCCATCCTGACTAAATATGATTTTCTTAATAAGGATCCCAGAATTTTGGCTAAAGACACCGGAAAATGAATTACTCTTTATGCTCACCATGTTAATTGTCCCTTCAAATCCGGCACAAACCATATATTTTTGAGTTGGATCAACAGAAATGGAGAAATTGTAACTGGTAAATTCTGGCAACTTTTGCTCTAAGGTCTTGGTGAGGACATCGATAATTTCAATTGAGCCGCCAGTATATCCTCCACCTACGGCCAGTTTTAATTTATTATCCTGGTTAAAAAAGGCGGGTGAATAGGTCCCATTGTGAACGGATGTTGAAATCTTGGTTATACTGGAATCATCAGTATTGATCAGGTTGATATAGTCGTTGTTATAACCTCCCGACACGGCGATGTATTTATTGTCGTTGGAAATGGCCAGTTCGAAACCGGTTACACTGAATGTTTTCAACAAAGTAAGTAGCCCTGTTCCATCATAACTAAACAATTTAACAACAGTTCCGGTGTTTACTAGAACCTTTGATTTATCAGGAGATACAATAAAGGATTCAATCATCCCGTTATTGAAAAGCTCGGTTACGGTTGGATTAGTGAAATTTTCAACCTTGTAAATTATGTTATTGTTAAAGTAAAGTAACTGATTTTCATTAATAAACTGAATATCAAATTTCCAATTAGACCCTTTAATCTTGCTTAGAACGTTGTCATTTTTGTAATCATAAATTACCAAAGTATCCCCTTCATTCCTTCCACTATTGTTGCTATAGGCAATCAATTGTTGGTTATTGCCAAAAAATACGTCTAAATCTGAAACGCCATAATTCGCTACATTAATCGTTCTTGCTGTTTCAATTCCAGAAATTTCTTGTGCTTTCGCTCTGAAGGAGATAAGCAATAAAGCAACTAAAACCAAAATACTATTTTTCATCTTTTTGATTTTTTGGGTATGTTATGAAAATTATTTTATTAGTTTGTCTCTAAGGATTCCTGCAATTGGTTATCTGGCAAATACTAACCATAAAACCATCAAAGCTATAAATAAAAATCACACTATTTTTTAAAACATTCAACTTTTACGAAAATTCAAATAGTTAGCAAGAAATTTCGAAGAGTTGAGGTTCTTTAGACAATAAGGGCCGAATTTTAATGTATTCCTTACCTTTTCTTATGGCTCGCATTCCCTTTTTTGTGTCTATCTTCTTAAAAAATGAGGTTTTGCCTTAACCTGAAATCTGGACTACGACGCTGTCAGGAGTTTCGCACAGTGACAGGTCGAGGTCATGAAAAAGTAAAGGCTCCACCTGGAGTGAAGCCTTTACTAAAGTGAACTTTGATTTCGTTAATGCTTATAAACAACCTTAATGGCTTGCCCATTCATTTTGCATACGTAAACTCCAAGTACAACTTTGTTTCCCGAGTCGTTGGTTCCGTCCCATTTCAAAAGCAGTTGCCCTTCGTTTGTTGCATTGTATAGGTTTTTGATCCGCTGTCCTAGCAGGTTGTAAATTGCAACATCGATTTCTGTCTTTTTGGAGTTCAGGATCTCTATCGTGATCTCGCTGGTAAACGGATTTGGATAGACAAGAAATTGATTATCAATACCAACATCTTCTAAACCAGTCAATTCATTGAAAGTTACCCTTATGAAAACCGATGCATTCTTTTCGAATGAGTTAGGCCCAGCAAGGGTTTCCATCGCCAGCTTGTAAGATTGGTTCCCACGGTAGAGTTGCAGCCCGATCGGATTCCCAACGGAGAAGCCGTTCACCGAAGTTCCAGTTCCTTCGTTTGCAGAGGCAGGAATGCTGATGCTCCCCGATTTTATCTGTTCCAAGCCGATGGTTGCCGAACCGACACAATACTTACCATCAAAGATGCCAATTTCGTCACCTGCTTGTAAACCAGATGTTTGCAAGTCAACAAGGCTAACATTCATATGGTCGATACCATTTCCTACGAATACATTGGTAAAATGTGTCGAAGCCAAAATTTCCGTGATATACGATGCTGCCTTGGTCGCGTTGGCCGGAAAAGTCAATACGCAACTGGAAGTTACGTTTACTTTGTAGCCTTTGCCGGGTACAAAGTTGCCGATGTTGTTTGTCCAGCCGCCAAAGAGTCCGAAGTTCTCGATTGTTTTGCCCGATTCGTCCATCACCTTGATTATTTTTCCGGCATCGATGAGCGTTTGGACCAACACCTTGCCATCCTGCACTGTTGTGCAAGGATAGGATATGATGTTCCACCCTGCCGAAAGTGGGATGTCAAAAGGCAATGGAATAGGTGTCCCTTCGAGCGATAGAGTGGCAGCAGCCCCTATGTTTACTTTGTAACCTTCGGTAGCCGTTAGGTCACCGATATTGTTTTTCCAGCCACCAAAGAGGCCAAGGTTTTCAATGCTCTTTCCTGCTTCGTCCATCACCTTTTTGAGGTTTCCCGAATCGATAAACGGCTGGAAGATATCTTTGAGGTTCACATTGGCGGGGACAACATTGGCCGAAATGATGTTCCATCCCGTAATCATGGGGATTTCATGTAGGGAAATCACATTCTTAACTTGCACAACGACCTGATCCGCTGGTGAGTCGATCAAACCATCATTCACCACCAGGCTAAAAGTATAAGAGGTATCTTTCTCAACTTTGGGAGCAACAAACGTTGGTTTTGTAGCCGACTCAGAGCTTAATGTAACCCCAGCCGGTGCTTTCCATTTGAAAATCAGGGAATTGCCATCAGGATCGGAAGATGCGGAACCATCAAGTGTTACTGTTACTTCTTCGTCCACTGACTGGTCTGTACCCGCATTTGCCACCGGAGCTTTATTGGGGATTGCGATACTCCATTGAGTTTTTGATGAGGAAACACCCTGTTTGCCGCTCGTGTATTTCTGCAGTTTACTGAGATCAACACCTAAACTATAAGTACCACTTACCTTTCCCACCTTGTCCATGCCCTTGAGTACATATAGTTTATCTTTCGATTTCGAAACGGTCAGGTCTTGAATAGACAATTCCTTACTATCCAATTCAAACTTCAGATTTTCTTTGATTTTTGTATCATCCAATAATTTATCAGAAAATTCAATTATCAATGAATCCGGTTGGGCTTGCACAGACACAACCGGCGTGTTTTTCCAGGTACCAAAAAGAACAGTTTCATCAATAAACAGGGGGATTTCCGTAATGGTCACATTGTTGTATTTGTCGATACAATGTGCCTGCAAGAAAAGATTTCCTGAAAAATCCAAACTGATGGGCAGCAAAAGTGGCCCGATACCTACATTTAAAGTATCAGCCAATAGAGCGGTGTTCACCAAATCGGTTTGATAAACCTTGATCCTTGAACCGGGTTCATTGTTGTTCATAGAAGCCACCAGCGATTTGGTTGCAGTGATATTATCAGTTGCCGAAAATCCCATATCGGGTGTAATATGCAAATTGGTCACACCCTTTGGCAGTGTACGGTTCACGGTCCATTCATACTTTATGGTGTCGTTGCCCGAGTTGCCCGCCTTATCAAGGATATCCTTCATTTTGATCTTCAGGATGTAATTCCCTTCATAATAGGTGAGTAACCTAAACTGAGTGAAAACGTATTCAGAATCGTTCTTCTGCGTAAAATTAAGTTGCGAAAGCGGTTGTTGGAATTTATCTTTCCACAATTCGATCGACCCTGTTCCGAAACCTTTTACCGGTTCGGTAAACCTGACAGTAAAGGATACCTTGTGCTGTTGGTCATAACCACCATCTGATGAGGGGATTATAGAACTGATCCGCGGTGCTTGCTGGTCGATTTTCCATTCAACCGATTGGGTAATTATGCCCATGTTGCCATCCAACGATTTGATGTTTGGCAAATCGACTGTCAGAGAGTAATTTCCATCTGGTGACAAAAATGACTTCAAACCGGAAAGTTGGAATAACTTTCCTTCAATATCCATTGGTGTAATTGTAATTGATCCGCTTACGACCAAACCGTCTTTTTCCCAGGTAAACCTGGCCGGCAATATAGTTGACTGATCAATTGGAAGATTAAATTTCAGCAATATGAAATCCATCGGAGCGCCAACTTTGTTTTCAGGCAACCCGATGAACTCGCTTATTGCAGGAATGTTAAGGAATTGTGTCCAGGTAGCCTGTTTCCCGGTCAAACCTTTTGTTCCTGTCAGATCGCTGATCCCACTGGCCTGAACTGTAAGTGCGTAGAAACCATTTTGAACCGATTTAGTTGTAAGGTTAATTTTGAAAGTAACAGGATCGATCTGACTAACAGTTACCGAAGCGTCCATTACATCGGCACCACCTTGTATGCGCAAGGTCATGTCTTCGTAATTGAAGGTAGCCGGATCAATCGGTTTATTGAAAACCACATTGATCGAGGTTACTGGAGTTGTTACGAATGCAGTAGGAACACCTTCGAAACGAACAATTTCAGGAGGGTTCTGGTCTTTAGCAGCAAACCTGATCGTGTATTTTTGAACGCTGTTTGCTGCAAAAACATCCAGAAAATGGAGCTTATTCTCATAAACAGGCTCTTTCCCATCTGGCATGGTAACGTGGGTCTGCCAAACGTTGTCGAGCGGAATCACCTGGCCATCTTCGCGGGTCACACTCACAATTTTGTAATTTCCATTTCCAGGGTCAGCCATCTTTAAATAATTCCATCCCATTTTTGAAGGGACTACCAGCAATTCCAATTCATGGTTTCCAGTAGCGATTGATCCTGAAATACTTGATGATGAAGCCGGATAAACGTCAAGCGTGCCACCATTTGAAAGATAAATGACATCGGGGAATTCCTGGGCATCCTGAACTTCGTTGACGAGAAAATCGTTGATCCCATCTTCGACCCCATCATAAACCCTGACACTTCGGATCAGTTCGTGAAGTGCCACACCACTTATTAAACTAAGATTAGGATTTCCCCGACTGTCGAGGTGGGTAAGTTTTGCTTCGTAAGATACAAAATGTCCCAGAAGGTCGCTTGTAAACCACCACTGTCCAATAGAGGATGTTTTTGGTGCTATGTTGCCAAAATCGATATTTGTTAAACCCAATTGCATGGGCTGTCCATTCAGGTTTGACCCGATCAGGGCAAAGTTAATGGCCAGACCTTTGGCATTCTCAACAATCTTGGGTTGCGCACTTTCGATGCGTACATTTTGGGCAATGCCATACCCATTGTTCTGGATCATCACTGCAAACTCGGCAGGTACGATCGGTTCAATAGGCACTGTCAAAGCATCGTCGCCCAGAATGTCGCGCTGCATAAAATAGTGCAGGAACAGATCCGGGCTTGGATTTACATCAAGCGTTACCGGGAATAAAGGTTTGGTAACAGTTACGCCGGTAAATGGGTCGAGGTAAGAGAACGAACCGCCGAACGAATAGCTTTTGGGAACAGTTGGTGCCGCACCCTTTTCAGGGATAAACAACACTGTTGCACTGCCTTTCAATTGGGCACCCAGGGTTCCCGTACCATCAATTCCTGTCAGGATATCCAAGGCTTTGGTATCGATCTGGAAAAGGTCGTTACAGATTACCCCATTCTCATCCTTTATCTCCAGATTAAGTTTGACCTCTTTCATGGATTCCGAAGTATGCCCGTTAAAAATGGTCAGAGTTCCTTCAAAAGCCTCACGGGTCATAACTAATTTTTGTGTAATATTGATTGAAACTGAAGCACATACAGAATTTCGGCTCTGATTGATTTGAAGGATAGTCGTTGCCAAAGCCTCATAATACATTTTACCAACATCGTCGAAACCTCTGGAGTGCATATAATCCAAAGCAGAATTTGATTTTTCAGCACAATTTTTTAGAATTTTATCATCAATTATATTTGGAAATTCTGGTGTTGGAGAATATATATCATTGTTTTGTGCGGTAACCGTTTCGTTCCATCGTTTTACAAAGGCGTCAATTTCAGGAATCGTAATATCTTTTCCATCCATTTTTTGTTTTATCAACTCACAATCTGAGGGTTGAATAATAATGCGAAGGTTTGTGAATGAATCAATTCTTGCAGTAAAATCACTAATGCTCTTCTTGGATTTCCAGTCTAATCCACCCATAAATTCGTTTAACCATTTATCATGGTTCTGCTTTAATGATAGAGCATTTGCTAGATCTGTAAAAGCTTGGTTTACAATAGGAGATATATTAGATTTTCCTGCTTGATTATTAATTAATGGGAGTGGTGAGTCAAGTACTTCCCGGATGATAGGAGGTAAATTATCTTTAAAACAAGTGTAACCTGCATCTAATGTGCTTAAAATGCAACCGCTAAAGGGAAAGTCTATGTAACCACCCAAACATGAAACGGCATCCTTTACTGTGTAAACAGATGTATTAAAATAAGTATCAACACAAGATGCTGTGTTTTGTATTGTTGCGGTTTTATCAAGCATTTTCACAACAATTGCAACTTCAGGAATAGCAATGGTTGCCGCTAGTTTTAATAGATCGACTGAACAATCAAATAAAGCTTTGCCAACCGCATTCATGCAAGGATCACAACTATTGTCTGGCGTTTCAGTTGGTATAAAGTTATATGGATTAGAATGGCCACCATCTCCTCCACCCCATCTTATTGGTTGCGTTGGAGGTGGATCTGGTTGATAGTTATCAACTTGATTACAGATTCGATCATATTTGAAAGTTTTTACTACCTGATGCCACTGTTTATCAGCCCCACATTCCCATCCATAAAAAGTAATCATACCATTCGTGCAAGGGCCAACAAAGATGGTTTTTAATTGGTTTAGTGTTGCCAATTTACGGGCAGCCTTTCTTTTCATCACAACCGGTACCTGAATGGATTGCTGTGCCAGAAGGTCCATTTTGGTAAAATTGGTCACGAACTCATATTCAGGGTCGTCAAGCGGAAAATTGACCTGGACATCCAAAGCCGTAATCAAACCTTTGTTGGTAAGGGTTACCAGAAACGGGTAGGTTTCATCGTTGACAAGGCTTGGCATTGTTTCGGGCATTTCGACTATAACCACCGGAACAGGGACATTGGTTTCGTACTTCATCACCAGTTGAACTTCATAATTGTCCTGAACGGTTGTGGGAACTACTTCCCAGGAATAGGTAATGGCCTGAAAACTAATGAATATACTCTTTTCGTTAACGCGACCCGGATCGATAGTGATGGTGGACTGGTAACTCTCGTGCTTATCGGCATCAATGTTCATCTTGTATGCACCTTCCGGCAAATTGTTGACCGAAAAAGTGCCGTCCTCGCCAGTAAACCCATCTGCAACAATTAAACCTGAGAAAGGATGGCGGATAACGACATGCGCATTTTTAACATGAGGTTTCCCATCGGTGTAATAAGTATACTCATCGATCACATCAACTTTTAAGCCACCGGTTTCTTCCGAGACCACTTCAAACAGAAAAGGAACAGTTAGTCCGTTGCCATTGACCGAGTTCACGGCAATGCTTCCCGAGATTGGTGTATTGAGCGGAATATCGGCTGTTGGCGTGAGGTTTAAAATGACTGTTGCGGTATCCTGAGGAGCTATATTCGTAAGGATGGCCGGGCTAACCAACGTCATCCAATTCACGTCTGGAAGGGTAATTGTCACGATCCCTGTTTGGCCTGCACCATTGTTGAAAATTTTCAGTTCATAAAGCCTCGATTTTCCCTTTGACATTGTCGTATTGATGCTTACTGGATCTGCTTTTAGCTGACCTTGCAATGACTGGCAATAGTAATAGGCCATAAAATTGGTCGAGCTGCCTTCGTCTGAAGTGATCTTGAAATTTATTTTTTCATAATTCTGTCCTTCAGTAAGTTCTGTGGCTTTTAACGCAAAACTGAATTCTTTGGACTGGTTACCGGCTAGATCTGGAATGGTATCGAATACCAGTTGACAACCTTTGGGCAGTTTATCTGCTGTTATGATCAACCGGGTTAGGGGCGCTTCGCTTGTGTTTGCAACCGCGATCTTTCCGCTCAGGGTTTGGCCTTGTTTCATATCCCAGATGATATTCCCGGATGATTCGAGGCGAACTCCAGGAATATTGAAATCATCCTGGGTTAGGGAAAGGTTTTGCAATGGGTAACATGCACCAACAAAATAGTGTCCCGATTCGTTGCCGAGCGGTACAAAATCGACCTTGTACTCTCCCAAACTGTTCGTTTTTGCCTTTAATTCACGCCGGGTACCGCTGTTCAGGATATATACATCGACATCGACGTTCGGTACAGCACTATTTTTGGAATTCAGGGCAATACCATGGATCGGCACAGAAGTGCCTGGAAGATATATATGATTATCGACAATGGCAGTTACAGTATATTCGGGATGAATGGTCAACGCGAGAGGTTTCGATTCATTGTTGAAATAGACCAGTTCACTGATCACTTCGCCCGGATTAATCTTCGCAAGAATAAAATAATTGCCGGTTTCATCAGGTACATCAACGGTTTTTGAAAAGTTGGCCGATGTTCCAATTGCTATTTGGTTCGGAAAGGCAAACTCGCCCAATAATTTATCATTGTCATCAATAATTTGATCCTTAGAGCAATAGAAATTCAGTTTTACTCCTGAAGGTGCAACGGCAAAGCCACCATTAAATGCTGTTCCCGTAATTTCAATTGCATCGTTTGTCGCAACGGATTCGTTATTTATGGAAATTGAAGTGATTTGAAGATCAGGCTTGTTTTGATCGGTGACAAAAACATAGCAGAAACCTGAAGAGAACGAGGTAGCTCCGGCCTGAATGGAAACCATTTGGTTCCCATCTTCAATGTTGTCATTTTTGGTATTTATGGGTATCTGAACTGACTTTTGACCTATGGGAATGATCGCATTGGGTTGGATATAAACCTCGGAAGTATCGTTGTAGGAGATATTAACCGGTAACGCAAGTGTTGTAGGCGTATTGCGCGTAATCGTCAGGGTTCCGGCTGCCAATTTACCTTCTGGCAACGAAATGGGATTGACCGAAACCGATAAAGATGGGCCATCGTTATCGGCAATCACAAGATTGGCCTTAACAATTCCCCCATCTTCTGCTGAGGCTTCGCAACCGCAGGAGGAGATGTAAACCGCGCCTGAAATTGTGGTTTTCCGGTATCCGTCAACTTCGTTATTGTCGATGGCGCCAATATTGAATTTCAATTCGTTGGTGCCTTTGGGAAGATAAATGCTTGAAGGGAAAAATAGCGTATTGGCATCGCTGCACGATAAATTTACGGTAATATTATCACTCCCTTTAATCCGTTTAACAATACCCCATGTAGCATAAATACCAGCCGATTCTGAAATGGTATCGGCCAATAATTCAAGACCTACCTGTGGAACATCATTGTCGATAATTGTTATCGTTTCCTGCCCTGAAGTAAACCCATTTGAACTGGAATAAATAATAGCATCACCCGTCAATTCAGGAATATTGTCATCGGTAATCATGACCGAAACACTATTCGAAGCTGTATTAGCAGGGATAACTACAGTCGAGGGGAAGCTGCATTGAGATGGCTTGTTCGTCGAAATATTGACCGATAACGGATTCGATGTGACCAAATCCCTTGTTATTGTGAGGGTTATCGTTTCTCCCTCGGTAGCCGTTTTTTTACTTAACTTAGCCGTAAGTGCAGGTATTTCATTGTCAAGAACAGTTATCGTTTTTGAGGTGCCAATGTATTTTACCGCACTTGCCTTAATCTCAACAGCCCTTGAACCGTCAAGTGTTAAATTATCAATGGGGCTAAGATTGAATACAACAGATGATTGGTTGGCGGGTATCGTGACAGACGCAGGTATCGTAACCTGTCCGGTTGGCAAAGTCGATAATGAAACCAGTAAATTTGTCAAATAGTCGCCGCTACGGGTCACAATACATCGGACAGGATCAGTAACATTTTCGAGGATTTCATTTGTTTGAAAATCAATGAACAGCAAATCGGCAACTGTTATTTTATAGGCCGATGATGCTTTATTGTTGGCCTTGTTTGCCGGGTGTTCCTGAAGTTCCGGTAATGGAATAAGTTCCACTTCGATGTAGGCTGCCCCTGAAAACCTCAGGATCTCGGGTATTTTTATCTTTTGGCTCCTGTTTATCGTAATGCCGGCGTTTAGCGATCCTTGGTATTCAAAAGTGGGTTCAATGTACAGTTTTGGTCCCGAAACAGGAGAAAGCATTATTCGTTCTACCCATCCTCCAACAGCATTGACTCCCCCTATGTTTTCGACTTTCCAATTGATCGTAACCGAATCGCCAGGTGTTAAAACAGCTTTTTCGGATTGGATATCATTTACCAAAATATCGGGCAAGGATTTTAAGGCAACATGGGTAGGGCTAACAGATTTCAGCAAGTTGTTCTCTTCAGTAAGTTCATCGATATAACCGTTGTTGTCAGTTTTCAGGAAGAAATAATAATCCCCACTGTAAGCATTAGGTAATGAAACAGTAACAGATTGGGTGTATGAACTGTCAGGATTCAACTGCTTGAGGTTCGATGTTCGCGACAATAGCAGATCATCGTAGCTAAATGCTTGGTCATTCGAAACATATAGGACATCTTCCCATTGTCCTCCTGCGGTACTCCCGATCCCTATATTTTTTACCGTGAACTTCACAACAAAATTGCTTCCCGATTCAATATTTACAGGAGCCTGAATATCAAATGCTTTCAAGTCAGGTAATTGCCTGGTTTTGAAAGTTTGTACTGAACTCTCAACCGATGAACAATCATTTACGGAACTTATTTTCCAATGGTACAATTGACCGTACTTTAAATTATAGACCCTACAGGAAGTACCATAGATGGGGGAATAATAAGGTGAAACAGGTACCGATTGACCATCCTCCCATAAAAATAATTTGTAAAAAGAAGTGTTCTGCGAGGGTTGCCAAAACATATCAAATGTTGTATTCAGGTTCTCTTTTCCATTTTCGGGCAACAATCCGGCCACTTTTGTGATGGGTTGACAGAATGCATTGAGGATGAGTGGATTGGAATAGTCAGGAACTTGATTGGGAATAAATTCTATTTTTTCGGTGATATCATAAATTTTTTCTGAAAAAATGTCGTAGTATTTAAACCTTATCGTATCTCCTGATGATTTATCATTGAATATCAATATTTTATAAACGTTGTTCCCTGTGGGTGGGAACAATACTGACGCAGTTTGTGCTCCCCTGATTTCATCCTTGATATAGGCAATAAGGGCTCCGCTTGGCAAATAAGTATCCCCAACTTTTACCCTGAAAACCATTTCCGTACTTTGCTCGAAACGACTTGCCAGGTTGCTGTTACTTGGTATTGCAGGCAATGTGAGTGTGGCATTTACCACAAAAGGCAAAAAAGCAAAGAAAAGCAGAATTACCTGACGGGAAAATTTCACTCTGTTTTTGATGATATAAAGTTTCATAATTTTTCAGATTTATGTCATTTATAATTCAATTTCATCAATTTCTTGATTAAAATGCCATTGGATGTTTCAATCTTCAAAAGGTAAACACCAGGATATAAGTTTTTTACATTTATTTGAACATAGTTTCCTGAAATACCGGTCAACAGCTTGACACAATTACCTGATATTCCTGATAATGTGACCGAATTAAGTGTATATGCCGATTTAATATGAATATATTCGGTCACTGGGTTCGGGAATACCGAAACCAAACCATTTAATTGAATCTCTTTTATGCCCGATTGAATGTCGGTCAAATGTAGTGGATAAGGGTCCCTCGACTGTCCGATTATATCGTTGGGCTTGAAATTAATTTCTTCTGACAGGTTTTTTTCAAGGTTGTTATCCAATGATTTTAACCTGAAACTTAGTTTTTCATTTGCTGAATTGGAGAAAATCGTCAAAATAAAAACGTATCGGTTCAGATCCGGAACGAAGCAAGCTTCTGTAACACCTCTTGGTGTTGTCTGGGAGTAAGCAATCAACAAATCACCTTGTTTGATCACATTGTCTCCGAGGTCATTGATGACCTCACTGATCAGATTCGAGGAGTTCTCGTATAAGGATGGCTTAATGAGATACTTATCAAACAATTCATCTCGTTTAAAAACGTTTTTTTGAACTGATTTCAACCTTGCTCCAGTGGCTTTGTATTTCACATTGCTGTTCGATACGGTTTTCATCATGTATCCATTCATTACTTTTAATGAGTCGAGGTCGCCTAGCCAGCCGGTTCCCGGGTAATATATGGCAGATGCATCCTTTCCTTTCAATAGAATTTCCCCTGTGGGAAGCGTAGATTCATCGAAGGCTCCGTTAATTGCGGCATTTCCTTTTAACAGATACCCTATCCTGTTCCAGCCTGTTGAAACGGGAATGGAAACCAATGTTGGGTTGATCTCTTTTCCTGTTAAGGTAAAGACTTCTGAAGTCGTTTTTTTGAACATCATCAATTCCAACTGCGGAAGCATACCCAAATCCCCGAACCATCCTGAGGTGGTATAATACACTGCGGATGTTGTTGACGACTTGAGATAGTCAAGATTGGCCAAGGTGAGCCCACCCATCACAGTTCCAATCTTAAGATCGGAAGGAATGGCGCTTAACGAAATCCAGTTCCAACCAGGAGAAAGAGTCCTTTTCAAGGTTACAGTTGGTGTATAAACACTTACATTATAGGTTCTTGTGGTAGTCCCGTCTTCGGCTGTTACTGTATAAGGAACGGGCGATGTAAAATTCTTCGTTGATCCGCTTGGAGGATTTATTGAGGCCTTTGGCGAAACCTGAAAAGTGGGTGCAATTGCCCTGATATCGTATCCATAAGGCATATAAAGTAATATTTGCCGTGATACCTGGTCAATTTTTGTTGAATCCGCACCAACAAACTCAACCTTAAGGATTTGATTTTCAGTACTTAGAATATTGAGGTTCTTTACATTGATGAAAACTTTGTCGGTATCCGAATTCAGACGGCCATCGTTGACAACCAATGAAAAGACCAGTACAGAATCGCGATGGACCATCGGGGCCGCAAAAGTAGGTTTATTGATAACCGAAGATGACAGACTGACCACAGATGGCGCTATCCATTTGTAAGTAATGGGTTCATTGTCGGGATCTGATGATAACGATCCATCCAATTGGACTAGCGATCCTTCATTGACAGTTTGGTCACCACCTGCAAATGCAACAGGTTTCTTGTTGACTTGCAGCACCTTGATTTGAACAGTATCTGCCAGCGAATTCAATACCCCATCCGATACTTCGAGTTTAAACCTGTAAGATTGATCTGAAGTTACCTGTGGCGCTATAAAAGAAGGAGCAGCACTTAACGGATCAAAAAGTATAATGCCATCAATTGATGTCCATTTGTAGGATATAACATCCATATCAGGATCTGAAGACAAACTTCCATCGAGCGAAACCGAAGCTCCTTCGATATAGCTTTTGTCAGGCCCTGCATTGGCTACCGGTCGGTTATTCAGATTGAGTATCGTAACCATTACCTTCGAGGAGTCCGAATTTGATGTCCCATCGTTTACGACAAGGGTGAAGGTTACCACACTATTGGTTTTCACATTTGGCGCAATAAAAGAAGGCTTTATTAATGTACTGTCATTCAAATGGATACCAACGGGGGATTTCCACCTGAAAGTTAAGGGGTTGCCATCTTCATCATAAGATGCTGATCCATCAAGAAATGCTGTTTCACCTTCGTAAACTGAGAAGTTCTGGCCTGCTTTGGCCACCGGACGATAACTTAACTGTTCGGTACGGGTGATCTGCCCACTAGTAAGTGTTGAATAAAGTGAGGATTCATTGCCTGTCATAGAGGCGAGGGCAATGTTTGCCTTCTGGCCTATTGACAAAGTATTCTTTAGCTTGAACCTTAAATAGCAAATGATGCCCGATTTGATCCCACTTCCGGAAGCAGCCACAATATGAACTACATTCCCATTTTTTGCGTAATCTGTCATCATTCCGGCATCGACTGTTTCCAGGTCGATAAATTCGAGTTCGTTTTCATTAAATGAAATGGTCCCATCAAAATCAAACAGTTTTTTGCCTTCTGGTAATTGTGAGGTAGAGAATGGGACTCGGGTTACCCGGTCAAGAACACCATCTGTATTTTCAATTTTAAAAGCATTGTCGTAAACCAGAAAATCAGCACTTGTTTTGGTTGCACCATGCGAATCGGTTGCTGTTACTTTGACTTTACCGCCAGATAAACCTTTTAGATTGCCCAATTCGTCTATCGATCCAATTAAAGTGCTTGACAATTTATAGGTTAAAGGTGGAGTCCCTCCATTTACGGTCAGCTTTTGTGTCTCACCCCACATCATTGTCCCACTATTGGGCGATATATCCAATTCAGGAAGATAGTATATTTCAGCGTGTTCAACAGAACTAAAGGCTCTTAGTGTTTCGTTAAACAACATGTTCTGTAAATAGAAAGAATGGTAGCCGCTATTGATGGCTTTAAATTTCAGGTAACAAAGGATACCGCTTCCCGTTATCCCATTTGGTGCGGCAAACGAAACCTTCATCAGGTCCGTTGCAGTATTGTTCTGAACACTTATCTCATAATCAGCAGATTTTGCACTTTGTTTGATCCCCTCCACGTTCCCGTTATAAACGAGTTCGAAGTAACCAGAGTAAATTTTCGTTCCAGGGGCAATTTCTATCCTGACGGGTAAATAAAACTCTTCCTTTGGCCATGCCGTTACACGGACAGGGCTCATCCTGACAGCCCTTACGTCAATATTTCCTGAAATATACGACTTGTACCCATTTTTATCGGTTACATAAGCTTTGGTCATACCGGGTCCCTTTGCTTTAACCATTGTCTGGTTACTGATCACAGCAACTTCGTTATCTACAGTCGAGTAGGTATAGGGATCTGTTCCACCACTTACATACATCTGTACTTCATCCCCAACAAATAGCTGAAAATCATCAGGATAAATATCTGGATAAGAGCGGTATAGAGCCTGGATGCCACCACTTAAAATTTGCATTAATGGTTTACCTTCATTAAGGTAACTTTCGCCCAAAATGTTGTCAATAGTGGTATAACCTCCGCGCAAAGCCTTAAATTTGAGGTAGAACATGTTCCCACTGCCCTGAAGTGTCGAAGATCCTGCTCCTGCAATGATGATCTTTCCCCTGGTCTTGTTGCCAAATGCCGGAATGCCCCAATTTTTCAAAACACTTCCCACTGAATCGATGTTAAGAAATTCAAGGTAGTCGGCATTGTACGACAATGCGAAACGGAAGGCATATACACCCTTTTCTGTCAAAAGCGAGTCTGCCTTAACTGCAATGACGAAGTTGTTTTGTTCTGTTACCGTTGCCCCCTCTATGGCGAACCCTATGGTTGACTGTGCCCTTAAAGAATGGGATAAGAGTACAGTAAAGCAAATCAACCACAGGCTGGTAACTACTTTATATTTGATCAATCTGTTCATCTGCATAAATTTTATTTTAGTTGATTATCTAAAATGAAAGTAAATACGGTTTAGGGGCTTCTTTTTTAAGTGAGTACCCCAAATCCATGATTACTTACTTTATCAGAAGTTTCTTTGAACAGACAAAGTCCCCGGCTGTGAAATTTAAGATATATACACCCGGTTTTAAATGACCGGTTTCTGAATATAAAAGATCTATTTCTTGCTTGTCGGAACCCATGTTGGCAATGGTTCTTGTACAGATTACCCTGCCAAGTACATCGACCAACCTGATGTTAAGGTTTTGATTGGCTTCCAACAATTTGATCTGTATGTGAATCCCGCTTTGATCCTTATAAACGATCGGTTGGTTTGCGTTCAACTGAACATTGGATACCGCGGAAATTATCGTATTCGTAATGAGCGCACTCCGGTTGTTGACGATTAGACTATTGTCATTGCTTGTTGCCGAAGTCAGGTTAAATTGTGATTCTTTGATATTGGAGTCCAAAAACTCAAATTTTAGCACCAAAGTATCGTTGTTCAATCCCAGGTCGTAAGCAGAAGCCATCGAGATCAACAACTCACCTTTGTTCAGGTTGTTCCCTGTTTCTAAAGAGATGCCTGATGGGAACTTGCCTTTTGTTACTCCCAGGAACTTGATATGGTTTTGGTTCATCGAATATTTCATGTCCAATGCTTTGATCCCTTTCGAGGTTGTAAGTGCCAATGGGATCTCAAATGTTTTTTTGACAGGTTCGTTGATCAAATCGGGATAGGCAATTGAAGCAGTTTCACCGATTGCCCCAGATTTTGTACCATTTGGATCAAACCTGCTAATTAATCCTACACTGTACTGTAAAATGAGGGATGCATCGTAGGAAGAAATGATGCCATTGCCGCTTACATCCGCAACACCCTGTTGTTTAGCAGATAAAACAATGTTCATCACTGTATGCTGCAAAACCAGTGAGGCATCATAAGGTTTTACCTCGCCGTTCATGCTCACATCGCCCAGAATTGGTTTTGCCAATTGCTGTGCAAACGGGGTGAAAATTACATAGTCAGAAACCCTCTCGCCCAATCCTCCAGGGTTCGAGGCGTGTGTTGGCCCGGTATTGCTGTTCCACCAGCAACCTGTTGCAGTAATTGTATTTGTGGCCGTCATATTCCAAATTCCATAGCCCCATGTTCGGTCAGTCCCAACAAAATCGCAATTGATAATTTTTGGTAATGATGTGTTACGGGAAATAATACCCCAGTAATTGTTTTCAAAAAGGCAGTTCTTTAATGAGGGGGAAGCGTTGTCAAAGGAAACTGCTCCCCTACAGGATGGCCTACCCCAATCATAATAGGGATAATAAACGTATGAACTATTTTTGAAAATGCAATTCTCCATTAGGCAATTTTCATCAATTGACTCATTTAAGAAATAGATTCCCTGCCAATAATTATTTGAGGGAAGATTGGAATCTCCGTCATTATAGGTATCGCCTCCATAGAAATCATCCCGGTCGGAAGTAAAAACAATTGTACTGTCGGGAGTACTTCCCCCTTTTGCCATCAACCCGTTCTGAATGTTGAGGTATCCATCTTGACCAAACTTGCAAACAATTCCTGGATTAACTGTCAACTTTGCACCCGTTCCAACTGTGTAATTCAGAAATACATAAGGTATGTTTGTAATTCCTGCAAAATCCCGTTTGAGCAGTGTAACATCCTGTGTCAATGTTTCGTCTGTTACTCGGATAGCCCTGCCGGTTGTTCCCGATATGGTGTTGCCTGTTGTCTCAGCAGGATAGGTTACCAATGATGTGGTGAAAGGAAAAGATATGTTGTTGAATTTATTCACGTTGATCAAAGGTTTGCTTGAGCCAGCCAGGGAAATCCCAGAAAAAGGAAAGTTTTCGAACGTCGTATTCATTATTTTTGGTGAAGCATTCGTTAAATTAATCGGAATTGCTTGCGAATACCTGAATATGGCATGGTCAATCGTGCTGAGATCGTTTGATTCGTCGTAGAAATTGAAATAGGCCCCAGCATTTGATGGAACTGTGTTGCCATTTTGCTGCATGTCTTTGGGATTACCATAAAGGTCATCATCACCTGAAGTAAACACAACAGGCTTTAGTGCAGTGCCTTGAATATCAATCTTCCCTCTCATATTCCATACCCCACCTCCTTTGAAGGTTAAACCTGCCGGGATTGTTAACTGATCGGTTACTGTCATTGTTTCCTGCATAATGTAGGAAATGGTATCGTAACCGGCAAAGCTCCTGATGGGTACAATCCCTTTGACATCCTGCCCCCGAAGTTCCAGCCCAATCAGTGGGGTGTTGGCTATTTTAATTCCTGAAAAGGTTGGATTGGAGAACATGTCCATATAAACAGGGGCAGCCCCCAGATTGTAAAATTGGCAGTTGGTAATCACCGGATTGGCATTCCCATAAATAGCCAGTGCATTGTTATGGCTAAAGTTAATTTTAACGGAATCCATGGTTACACGGCAGTCGGCAAAACGTAAGGCACCTTTAACCGTGTGCCAAGCATCGTAATAGCCACAATATCGGATTTCACAGTTCTTTAGAATATTTTTAGTGTCGCTTGCAGAGCCATTAAAATCAATGCCTCCCCAATCATAATTTCCAGGAACGGTTGCAGTTCCATTATTATTGGTATCCCCAGCAGCGGAATCGTCATTCACTGAGGTGAAAATGATTTTTTTATCAGCCAATCCTATTGCGTTTAAAGCTCCATTGACAGTTATTATTTTATGGTTATAATAATCCCACATACCACCAGATAAAAATTTCATAACCACTCCAGGTTCAATCGTAACAGTATTGCCTTCAGCAATTGTTTGGTTAGCGTCAATAATGTAGGCCACATTGGTGAATCCAGCAAAATCCAGTGGTTTAAGGGTAGGTGAATCATCGCCGAAAGCTGTGATCACTATTCCTATGTAACCTACATTCGAAACTGAATTGCCAATTAACACAGGATTTCCCTTGCTTACATGTCGTCCTACCGGGTAATAATCTATATTAAGGAACGAGTTGTTCAATAATTGTGCGTTGGTTGCAAATACGATCCCACGATAGGAATTTTTGATCTCACAGTTTTTTACGATATTGTTGTTTGAAACATGCACAGACCAATTGTTCTGGTCGTATCCACCATAATGTATTTTCCAGTTCTCAATTTTTGAGATATTTGTTCCACCATACAACATAATTCTACCTGAACTGCTATGTGTGATACTTTGTATTCCATCATTTTGGGAATCGCGCGGATTCCCGAAATTATCATCGGCAATATGCGTCAAAACAATTGGCTCTGTTTCAGTACCAATACCTGTCAGTGTGCCATTCGCCAAAATATAGGAAGTGTAATCGCGGCATTTGATCACAACACCGGGATCGATTGTCAATGAGGCTGTGTCATGAACTATGGTCTGCCCATAAAGGCAATACGTTATGTTTTCAAGATTCTTGAACGATATTTTTTTCAGGCTGGCTTTGCTAATCACAGTGGATGGAATAATCTTTAAAGCCCTGATTTCGTTGTTGTTGAATTTGATAGAGTCGGTACTAAAATCGACATTTGAGTTCAGGTCCATCCCAATATTATAGCACTCACCGCTCAAGATGGTGGAGGCGCCAAAATTGCAATTCGTAAATTTGGGTTTGCTTATGCCAGTAACGAATAGGTTTCGCCAGTTGTTGGTAAAACTGCACCTGTCGAAAGTGGGGGAGGCATTGTTGATTTCCATGGCAACATGGGCATCATTCCATTGGTAGTTTGCATTTTTAATAATACAACTATTAAATACGCAAGCTGTATCGATAGAACTATCGACTATGTTAATACCAAGCCAATAAGATACCTCTGGATGTTTGTCGAAAATGATGGGCTTTTCGGCTGTGCCTAAAGCCTTGATTTTACCCTGGATGTTCATTTCGCAATAATTCATCATTTTTAATTCAACTCCGGCTGAAATATTCAGTGTACCTGTTGGGGCAACGTTCAATGTACTGCAATAATAGGGTATCCCAAGATTGGGCATGTAAAAATTGCCGGGTATATCAGTGAAGTTAAGCTGGATGTAATCATTAGCATTTCCTGTTAACTGAACATTGCTCCCGGCTTTGAGTTGTCCTGCACCGTAAAAATAAATCGGGTAGTTGGTGTTTTTGATTGTTGTATTCTCAATGTATAACGCCCCCTTGTTGGAAATCTGAACGCCATGTCCACTAAAATTATTCAGGGTACAGAAGTTTTTTAAGGTCAGTTGGCCATTTCTTGCATAAAGATTAGTGGCGTACTCAACTGTACAGCTATCCAACGTAACACTACCAACTTCATAATACTCATAAGAAACGTAAATACCATCCCAAAAACCTTTGGCGGTGCTATTGTTGGCAGTGAACTTAGTCCCTTTGGCATTAAGTGTCCCTTTTACATGGAGGTAAGTTCCCGAATTGAACCTGATCTCAACCCCTTTTTCAATGGTAACAGTAACATCCGGATTGATTTCGATTGAATTGGTAATCAGATAAGGGCTGTTGGCTACCGTTAAAGTAGTATTGGACGAAAAACTACTACTCAGGTTTGTTTGTGCAAATACGCCAAGCGAAAAAAGGGCTGCACCAATAAGGGAAAGAATAAACTTTTTCATATCTATAATATTTAGTTGTGTACATTGATGGTATTTTGAGATGCATTAATCGTTGGAAATTGTTTTGGCAGATATTTGATCAATATGTTTGGTTTAAAAACTGTTTATTTGCAAAAACACTCCCAAACAAACGGCTAATCTACAATTAAATTTTCAAATATTTTCATTATTTAACAATTTTTACGATTTATATTTCAGTGGCTGGAAGCTTGCAAGGGTTCGCAGTGTTTAACCTGCATTTGATACAATAGATATTGTTAATTTGGGTATAAAACAGGCTGAAAATTGAGGAAAAAATCCTGTCTTCGACTTGTCTGGCACGTAAAAACAGCAGAGTTGGGGTGATATAGTGATGGCCTCACTTCAAGTGAGACGATCACTAACCTCTTTAAAATTAGCAGGTGGGTTTTCTGAACTAAAATAATCAAATCTCCTAAAAACTAGCTCTATTAAAATCTTAAACAGGAATAACGCCTTTCTCTTTCAGGAGTTCCAGGCTCATTTGGCGCAATTTATACTTTTGGATCTTGCCGCTTGCAGTCATTGGATATTCATCAATAAAAAAGATATACTTCGGGATTTTAAACCGTGCGATTTTTCCACGGCAGAAGTCGATCACATCCTCCTCAGTGAGTTCGGCACCTTGCCGCTTCTTTATAAATGCCCCAACTTCTTCGCCATATTTAGGACTTGCTACACCTACAACTTCAACTGCCTGTATTTGAGGCATTGTATAGAGGTAGTTCTCGATTTCGCGCGGATAGACATTCTCTCCCCCACGGATGATCATGTCCTTGATGCGTCCTGTCACCCTAAAATAGCCATCCTCATCCATAACGCCCAGGTCGCCCGAATGGAGCCAACCCTCCGAGTCGATCGCTTTGGCAGTCGCTTCCGGATTATTATAATACCCTTTCATCACATTGTATCCACGGCAGCAAAGCTCGCCCTGTTCTCCAGGCTTGAGTTCGGAGCCTGTTTCAGGATCGGCTACCTTCACTTCAACGGCTGGATAGGCTTTCCCGACTGTTGTTGAACGGATTGACGACGGATCATAAGTCCTTGTGGCAGTCATTCCAGGGGAAGATTCGGTAAGCCCGTAAACGATAATAATTTCCGACATATTCATCTTGCTCATCACCTCGTTCATCGTTTCGATAGGGCACACAGACCCTGCCATAATCCCGGTTCTAAGCGACGACAGGTCGAACATATTGAACATGGGGTGGTTCAATTCGGCAATAAACATGGTTGGAACACCATAAAGTGCAGTGCATTTTTCCTTTTGTACAGATGCCAGGACGACCAATGGATCAAAATTCTCGACCATTACCATAGTCGATCCATGGGTAATGACAGAGCAAAGCGCCAGAACACAACCGAAACAATGGAAAAGCGGTACACAAACGCAAAGACGGTCATCGGCTGTAAAATTCATACACTGTCCTGTTGCCAGACCATTGTTCAAAATATTATGGTGGGTAAGCATCACCCCTTTGGGGAAACCGGTAGTCCCCGAAGTATATTGCATATTGACCACATCATAACACGAAATGGTTGATTGAATGGAATTAAAGAGGGTATCGTCCAATTGGCTTCCGAGCAGGATCAGCTCTGCAGTATTGAACATCCCACGGTGTTTCTCCTGACCGATAAAAATGATCGTTTTAAGAAATGGGAATAATGCACTTTTAAGGTAACCCCTCTGGCTATCTTTTAATTCGGGCACCAGCTCATAAACCATTGATACATAATCGCTGTCGCGCCATCCGTTGACAATACACAAAGCTTTGAGGTCTGCATTTGTAATCAGGTATTGCAGTTCATGGGTCTTGTAATTGGTATTTACCGTCACAAGCACAACACCAATTTTCGCCGTGGCAAACATAAAAGTCAGCCAATCGGGAACATTGTTGGCAAAAATCCCCAGTTTTTCACCTGGACGCATCCCGATATGCAACAATGCTTTGGCCAGATTATCAACCCTCTCGTTGAAGACTGCGTAAGTGAAGCGCAGATCCCTATCAGGATAAACAATAAAATCCTTATCCGGAGTTACGGTAGCCCAATGTTTCAGAAACTGCCCAAATGTTTTTTCAATTAGTTTCATTATGTAATTCTTTTTGAATCAAGTCTTTAACAATGTATTGGAGTTCAATCGTTTAGGATAACTGGCATTGTTTGAAAGTCAGCCAGTTGCCAGCCGCTAGTCGCCAGTAGCTTTCTCAAAACGAAGCATAAACCACAGCAAGTATTTTGGCTTGCGATCCATTTGCCGCGTGTACGTGATGGTCAACAACAGAATCATAGTAAATACTGTCACCTTCAGATAGGGTATAAACTGATTTCCCGTATTTGATTTCTATTGTCCCGCTTAACACATAAATAAACTCTTCCCCTTCATGAGACGATTGTACAAAATCGGTTTCAACCGTTGGGTTGATGTCGATAATAAAGGGTTCCATATGCCTTCCCGATTTATCGCTAGCCATTGGAAAGAAATCGAGGTTATGATTGGAGGTGCTGTTTTTATTGGAAAAACTCGTCCCTTTTTTTATGTCGCCACTTCGGGTGATGATAGGGCCAAGCTGGTCCATGTCGTCAAGAAAGGTTCCTAACCTTACACCCAGGGCACGGGCTACCTTAATCAAATGACCCAATGATGGAATGGTCTCATTCTCCTCGATCTTGGCCATCATGACTGCTGTGAAACCGCACCTTTCTGCAAGTTCATCCACAGTAATACTTTTTTGCTGACGTATAGTCGCTATTTTTTCACCTACATTTTTGGTTGCACTCATAATAATTGAATATGATATCAGTTTGCAACAAAAATAATTGTTTTGCTTTGAATCTAAAACGAAAATGGTTATAAAATGAACAGCCCGGATAAATAATCCGGGCTGTTCATTTTATATGGCTGATTTTCCTATTTCACTTCGTTGATTTCCAATACCGCGCTTGTGAGATCACTGTTGTTGGGCATGGAATAACCGATTTTCATCAGATAATCACCAGAGTAACCTTTGCTTTCTGTTGGTCCAAAATTGCGTGGACCCCCTCCACCACCTGGTCGGTTGGTGTTTTTCATTCTGTTGATCTCCGTGATTTGGTACTGTTTTGAAGGATCAAGTCCGGATAACCTAACAGGGTTAAATTTGTTCATTGAACGTGGGTGAAGTGCATAAGAGAAAAGCAACGATTTCGTTTTATCCTGGCTAACATACATAATTACAGAGCGTTCCTCATCATAAGGTGAAATAATGCGATATAGGTCACCGTTCCAGATTAGGTCTTTAAGCCTGTTGTAATTGGCAACAGCAGCCTTGCTGAATTCCAGTTCATCAGGAGTCAGTTCGTTTACTCGTATATCGTATCCCAATTTTCCCGACATGGCTACATCTGTTCTGAATTTTAAAGATTGTTTTCCCATATCAGTAATATGATTGCAGGAAGTAATGCTAGGGAAAAAGTACGAATAACCCCATTGGATATAGACCCTTTCTGCCGCATCGGTGTTGTCGCTTGGCCAGAATTCTGTAAAGTATTTTAAAGCTCCATAATCAGTCCGGCCGCCACCTCCGGAACATAGCATAATTGGAAGGTGCGGATATTTGGCGCGCAAGCGTTCCATCACTTTATAGAAACTCCGGGTATAATCAATTTGTAAATTCGACTGGTTCTCTCTCAGATAGGGGGAGTAAGCACTGGTCATTAAGCGGTTACAATCCCATTTAAAAAATGCCACATTTGGATTTTTGGTCATAATGCCATCAACAACATTAAATACGAAATCCTGCACCTGTGGATTTGTAAGGTCAAGGACCAATTGGTTTCTGTAATAATTTTCTTCACGGTTGGGTAATTTCAGGATCCAATCAGGATGTTGTTCATACAATTCGCTTTTGGGGTTTATCATCTCGGGTTCTATCCAGACGCCGAATTTAACCCCCTTCGCTTCAGCTTGTTCTACAAGATAACCTAACCCATGGGGTAATTTGGTTTTTGTTTCCTGCCAGTCGCCCAAACCGGCACGGTCGTTGCTGCGAGGATATTTATTTCCAAACCAGCCATCATCCAAAAGAAAGAGGTCAACACCAAGATCCTTTGCACCTCCAAAAAGATTGGTTAGTTTGGTTTCGTCAAAGTCGAAATAGGTAGCTTCCCAGTTGTTCAGCAAGGTAAGCCGACTTTTTTGTCCGTCAAGTACACCATATTTCCTTGCCCAGCTGTGGAAATTGCGGCTTGCCTGACCTCTTCCCTGGGAACTAAACGTAAATTGAAATTCCGGAGTAACAAAATTTTCATTTGGCTTCAGTCGATACTCTGATCCAAATGGGTTGATCCCTGAAATCATCCGTAGTGAATTTAAATTGTCAATCTCGAAGAGCAACTGAAAACTACCTGTCCACCCAAGTGCGCCGGCAATAACCTCGCCGGAATTCTCATCAGAAAGTTTATTTTTTGATAGGAAAAACACAGGAGTCTGATAGATGTTTGCCCGGGTGCCCAATTTACTGTCAATGGTTTTAATACCACTGGTTAACTGATGCTCCTGCATTTGCATCTCCTTGGCCCAATCGCCATGGAACTGGGTGAGCCAATATTGAGATGCATCAAAATGGAGCATGGCAGATGCAAAATTGCTTAGTATTACCGGATTTTTCTCCTGATGGATAATCTCAGTCCAGGTCTTGAAAAGGTCTTCGTTGTAATAGGAAACAATATTAAGCTTTACGGTTACCGGATATTTTGGATCTTTAAGAACAATCAGGGTTGTGGTTACATCACCGTCACGTACTGACTTATCTTCCGAAACAAGTAATTCAAGGGAAGGATTTCCATCATTGTGGATCATCCTGATAGCAGGTTCAAAGGTATTGTCGGTTCCCGATGGAACATAAGCCTCGTGAACTGCACGCTGTAATTGGTATTCTGAGACTTTGCTCAGCTTATCACCTAAATAAACCTGATACAGCTTTTTATTTTTTCCTACTGCATAAACCAACGAGGTATGTTGGGTCTCGATTACAATTTGCCTTTCTGTTTCAATCCGTGGCAATTGTTGACCAAAGGATTGAATAACAATAAATAAGGATAAAATAACAATAAATGTTCTTTTCATAACTACGATATTTATGATAATAAATTAATGGGTGAAAGGTACAAATTTTCCTTTGTTTATTGGCGATTTGGAAGATTATTAATAACGCAAAATCCCCGATTACTTTGGGAGTAACCGGGGATAAACCTAACCTAAACCTAACCTAAAAAAATGTTGATTTGTATCAACATATAAGAACGTTTGCGATGTAAAAATAGAAAATAGATTTAATAATTGCAAATTTTTACAAATATTTTTTTATTTATTTTTCATTATTTTTTAAAGCATTGAAAATAAATACATTAGATTATAGTGTCAACGGCAGTCCACGATAGAAGTCGAGGATTTTTGTACGGAATATGAATTCATACTTAGCCTGAAGCAGGTCTGACTCCGATTTAGTCAATTTTGATTTGGCTGTATTGTACTCAACTGCATTAACAAGGCCAACCCCAAATTTTTCTTCTGAATATCTAAATGCTTCACGCATTGAAGAAACTGCCTTTTGGTTGGAAAGAAATCGGTTCAGGGCCGCAATAGCCGTAGTTTGTGCGGTTTCAATATCTGATCGGAGCAGTTTTTTTGTGCTTTCAAGTTCAAGTCCTGTGTTGAAAACCTGAAGTTTGGCATTTTCAACCTGGGTTTTGTTTTGGAAACGTGTGAAAATCGGAATGTTCATTTGCAGTCCAACACCTTTGCGCTGATTGTTTTTCAATTGTTTGGAAAAGGCTATATCAGCACCGTTAATGTCCTTATATTTATTATTGTAAGAATCATAAATATTGGCGTATAAACTTACCGTAGGATAGAGTGCACTCTCGGCAATTTTAAGCGAGTATTGTGAACTTTGATAACGTAAGTCGGCACCTTTAATTTCTGGTCTTGTCAACAAAGCCGATTTGTAAACTTCGGTAGCAGGAACAATGGATGCCTGAGCCTGAATCTCAGGGAGGACAGGAGCTACAATATCGAAATTATCTTGTGACGGAAGTTCGAGCAACTGTGTCAGCCGTAATTTAGCCAACTGTAACTGATTCATAGCATTAACAAGGTTCAACTCCTCTCCTGCAGCCTGAGCCTGTATTTCCAGCAAGCTACCACGTGCAAGACTACCAGCTTCTACTTTTTCGTTGATTTGCTGAATCTGGAGTTTTGTTACTGAAAGCTGATCCTGAGATACTTTAACAAGATCTTTGGCAAAAAGAATTTCAAGAAAAGTAGAAGCAATGTTTACACTAATGTCACTTTTGGCTTTTTCAAGGTCTGAAATACTTGCCTCAAGGTCAAGTTCAAATTTCGAGATGTTATTCTTAATCTGAAATCCTTGAAATACTGCTACATTCGTACCAACTCCAAAATCAGTTTGTGATGAATTGATATCCTTGTAGGTATTGTCATAGGTGAGCGACCGGCCAAAGTTTAAATTCTGCGACATTTGACCTGTAAAATTCGGCAACCTTGAATTCCTGGATTGGATTAACTGATTTCGTTGGTACTGAGTCGAGATTCCCCCTTGCTTAATCTTAATATTGTTCTCAAGGGCATAGTTGACACACTTCTCAAGGCTCCATATCTCCTGAGCATGTAAGGAGGCAAAAAGAGCCACGAACAGGAGGTAGGAAATGGTAAAAATAGTCCGTATCATTATCGAAATTTTTTAGTTACAGATGATTGGCTAAATTAATCAACCTTTAGCTTTTATTTTGTGGTTTTATGATTTTTTTTCGGCCTCTTTTTTCTTAGGGTCAATCAGCGTACCTTTCAGTCGGTCTTCCTTCGTAATTCCTGAAAGTATTTCTATGTTGATGCCATCTGAAATCCCTGTCTTGACAAACCTTTTCTCAAATTTCTGGGGAAGGGTCTCTATCTCAACAAAGGCTGAATCTTTCTGGAATTTCAATAATCCTTCGGGAATTGCAAGTACACTGTCCCGTTTCTGGAGGACAATATTGGCGTTTGCACTATAGCCAGAACGAATAAACTGGCCTTCCTTTAATTTAACATCGGCTTTGATATCGAACTGGATAGCACCATTTTCAACTAACCCTTTGGGAGCGATATACTTCAATTCGGCATTGAATTTTTCCGATTCGATGGCACCGATTGTCAATTCGATATTCATCCCCTCTTTAATCTTACCAACTTCCGTTTCATCTACTTTTCCCTGAAAAATCATGTCGTTCATGTCGGCAACGATACCTATGGTGGTGCCAGCGTTAAAGTTATTGGCTTGGATAACAGAGAAGCCTTCTTTGACCGGTACATCCAGAACCATTCCATCAATTGTTGAACGGATAAGCGTATTTGTTGTGGTGGCAGAACTTTTTGTAACCCCTTTGCGGATCAATTCAAGGTTGTTCTCTGCAGCTTCCGACTCCTCTTTCGCAGAATTAAAGCTAAGTTTAGCTTTTTGATACTCCTCTTTCGAAGTGACTTGTTTTGAGAAAAGCGCGGTCTGCCTGTCAAAATCGATACGCGCATCTTCCATATTTAATTTAGCGCGATTTACCCTGGATTCTGCATTGTTCAGATTGACCATATCAGGGATGATCTTAACCCTTGCAATAACATCCCCGTTTTTGATTTTTTGCCCGGCAAGAATAAAAATTTCTTCCACAATACCTGATACCTGGGGTTTGATCTCAATTTCTTTTCGTGGAATAACTGAACCCGTTGCTACCGTTTTCTTTATAATATTGGTGACCTGGGCTTTCTGGATTTCGTAAACTTCAGGTGCTGGCTTTGATTTTTGATAAAGGAAAACAAAGGTTCCAATGAACACAGAAGTGAGTATTGTAAGTAACAAGCCTTTAACAAACTTTTTCATGATTCTTTTTTTATACTGTTAATATATTTATATTCAATGTTTTATTCTTCTCTCAAAGCATCAATTGGTTTTATTTTTATTGCCCTTGTCGCTGGGATCATTCCAGCGAAAAGTCCGGCAACAATCAAAACCGCAAGTGCAGAAATGGCCACTGTAAGGCTGACTGCAGGATTACTGAAAAATACTTCCTCTCCGGGTTTGGTACCAGAATTTTGCATCACCTTGTTCACCAATTCAAGCAATCCAACCCCCAGTGATAATCCAAGGTAACCGGCTACTGTTGTCAGAACAACACTTTCCATCATGATTTGGGTAATGATCATTCGTGGAGTAGCCCCAATGGCCCGTTGTACGCCTATCTCCTTTGTTCTCTCCTTGATAATTACCAACATGATATTGCTGACACCAATTACACCGGCGAGTAATGTACCTACTCCCACTATCCATGTAAGGATTTGGATGCCAAGAAAGAGGCCACTCATTTGCTTAAATTCCTTCTCAATATTTACACTGTTCAAGGCTTGTAAATCTGTTGGAGCAATTGAATGTTTCTTTTTGATCATCTCTTTTACCTTTTCTTCAAGGACACTTACCGGAATACCTGGTTTTGCAGTAATTGCCAGAAAATGTACCTGGTTACCCATATTATAGGTTTGCAACATTGTTGTAAAAGGTATAGATACAGACTCTTCTGTCCTGCCATTGATGTTTATTCTGGTTTCAGGCTTTATCAACCCTACAACCTGGTAATAAACCCCTGAAATCTTTAAATACTGCCCGATTGGATTGTCATCTTTCTCGAACATTGATTCAAACACCTTCTCCCCTATGACACATACCTTCCGTTTGTCCCGAATATCCATTTCATTGATCCACCTTCCCTTTAAAACTGTACAGGGATCAATTTTAACATAGTCCGGATAGTCACCTTTGACATTGAAAGCACCCGTTTTCTTTCCCCTTATAACATTAGGTCCGCTTGAGAAACGGCCTCCAAAGTTCTTTGGTGTAATAATTTCCAATTCCGGAACGTTGCTTTTAAGGTATTGTATATCCTCTGATTCCATATTCCAGTACCTTCCACGCTTAAATCCTTTGTATGGTTCACTTGTCCGGTCGGTCCAAAGAAAGGCAGAATTTGTCGCAAATCGTGCAACACCTTGAACGACTCCATTTTCAAGCCCTTTGCCGGCACCAGCCATTACAATTAGCATGAAGATACCCCAAAATACGCCAAATGCTGTTAATAAACTCCTGATCTTATTCTTGGCCAGGGCATTCCAAATTTCATTCCACCTGTCTAAATCAAACATTTTGACCTGATTGTTTATGATATGAATGTTCTTTTATAAAATAATACCACTATCTTTTTAAGTTTCTGGCTACTGGCAGTTGGCTTCTTGCAAATTCCTATTGGCAACTGGTTTCTGAATGAAAGGGCTATATGTTTTTGAAAATGTTTGTTCCCCTATTCTCCTTTCTCCAAGCTCCTTGCCCGCTTCCCCAAGCTTCTACTCGTCCCTAAGTGCCTCTATCGGTTTTACTGTCGCCGCTTTGCGTGCAGGTAAATAGCCGGCAATTGCCCCCGAAACCACCAAAATCATGGTGGATGCTACCGCTGTTGTGAAGTCAACTGTAGGGTTTCGAAAGAACATTCCATCGGCACCTCCTGAAGCCAACATTTGTTCCAAAAGATAATTAATACCTTCCATGATTCCGACACCAATTACCAAACCAGTATATCCGGCTACTGTAGTGATCAAAACAGATTCAAGCAATACTAGTCCGATAACTGAAGCGGGTGTCGCTCCGAGTGCTTTGCGGATACCAATCTCCCTTGTCCGTTCTTTTACGAGAATCAACATGATATTGCTAACCCCCACGATTCCGGCAATCAAGGTACCAATACCTATAATCCAAACAAATATCTTTATGGCCTGAAAGATTTTCATTGTTCGGATATATTCTGCAAGCATGTTGAAGGAACCCATCGCCCGTGTATCTTTCGGATCGAAGTTGTGTCGTTGGGCCATTTCTTGCCTTACCCTTTCTGTGATCGCTTCCGCCTCTTCGGTTGTTTTCACCATTTTTGTTGTGACAGCAAATGTGTGGACACGGTCAGCTCCATTGAAAATCCGTTGTGCAGTAGTAACTGGAATATAAGCAGTACGCTCATTCTGCCTTTTTTTATCAAGTGAAAGGCCGACAACTTTGAAAGGGACATTGTTCAGTTTAATATATTTGCCCATTGGATCCTCGTCTTTAAACAATGCTTTTCTAATATTCTCCCCGATTACAATTACTTTGCGAAAATCGGTTATGTCTAAATCATTAATGAATCTGCCGGCGACAATATTCACTTTTTCCATCTCCTTTAATGCAGGATGACAGGAGGAGGTTTCGAAAGAGCCGTATTCATTTTTGTAGGTGTACATGATATTACCTGGCAAATAAAATCTGGATGACACCTGTTCTAGGTCTTCACTTTTCTCAGTTAAGAAAGTGTAGTCGTCATTTTTGAATTTGATTGGCCGGCCCTCTTTTAATCCGTGGTAAGGCAATGTGGTTTCCCCTGTCCACATCCACAT
>JBAXWR010000249.1:0-11113 GCA_037128295.1 Mariniphaga sp. | reverse complement strand
CCAGTTGCCAGTAGCCAGTAGCCGGCTGCCAGCAAAAAAAAGCCACCCCTTTTTGGAGAGGCAGCTTTCAATAAATATAACCTAAAAGTACTATTCTTCGACTTGTTCGGCTTCGTAAGCTTTGAGCAACTCTTCCTGAACCTCTGCAGGCACTTTTTCGTAATTCGAGAATTTCAGGCTGAACATTGCACGACCCTGAGTTACAGAACTTAAAGAAGTGGAATATTTGTACATCTCTTTGAGTGGCACTTTGGCAATGATTTTCTCAAACCCTTTTTCAGAACTCATCCCCATGATCAGGGCACGGCGTCCCTGAAGGTCGCTCATCACATCACCCATCCTGTCGGAAGGAACAAGAACTTCGACATCATAAATTGGCTCAAGGATTTTGGGTCCGGCATTTTTAAATGCGGCACTAAAAGCATTTCGCCCTGCCAAACGGAAAGAAATTTCATTCGAGTCAACCGGGTGCATCTTTCCGTCGTAAACACAAACCCTGATATCGCGGGCATACGATCCGGTCAACGGGCCTTCTTCCATTTTTTCCATCAAGCCCTTTAAAATAGCAGGGAGGAATCTTGCATCGATCGAACCACCTACGATACAGTTGCAGAATACAAGCTTACCGCCCCATGGCAATTCAGTAACGTCTGTTCCTCGCAAGCTGATCTTCATCTCTTTTCCGTCAATCTTATACATTTCGGGAACAGGCATACCTTCAACAAAAGGTTCTATCACAAGGTGAACTTCCCCAAATTGACCTGAACCACCGCTCTGCTTCCTGTGGCGATAATCGCCTCCCGAAATTTTGGTAATGGTTTCGCGATAAGGGATTTTTGGTTTCAAGAATTGGATGTCAATTTTGAAAACATTGTCAAAGTACCATTTCAATGTATTAATATGGTATTCGCCCTGGCCGTGGATAAGGATCTGTTTTAATTCCTTCGAGTACTCTATTATATAGGTAGGATCCTCTTCGGCCAGCTTGTGCATATATTCGCCCATCTTCTCTTCATCCGACTCGTTAACCGCCTTAATCGCTGTGGTATAACGTGGGGCAGGATATTTCAACGGTGGAAAAACGATTTCAGCGTCTTTTTCACACAATGTGTGGTTATGTTTTACCTCTTTTAGTTTTACCGTGGCGCCAATATCGCCGGCTTGCATTTCGGGAACTTTAGTCCTGTTTTTTCCAGCCACGGCATAAATCTGAGAGATTCTTTCTTTCGAATTTTTGGTAGTATTGATTAAATCCATTCCCTCTTTCAATGTCCCGGAGATCACCTTGAAATAGGTTACATCCCCAACGTGCTGCTCGACAGCAGTTTTGAACACGAAGATCGAAGTTGGTCCATTGACATCCATTTTAATCAGTTTCCCATCAACTGTCTCAACTGGTGCAAGTTCACCTGGATTTGGGCAAACATTGCAAATAAACTCCATCAGGCGGCGGATTCCCATATCCCTTGATGCACATGTGCAGAATACAGGGAAGAGGCTACGACTTAGCATACCTAATTTTAGCCCTTTGCGCATTTCGTCTTCATTCAGGTTGCCTTGTTCGAAGAAAAGCTCCATCAGCTCCTCGTCGTTTTCTGCAGCCATTTCAACCAATTGGTTATGGACTTCCTCGGCATGGGGAAGTTCTGAAATCGGGATTTCAAGTTCTTCAGGGGCGCCACCTGCAGGTTTCCACTGAAGCATTTTCATTTTCAGGACGTCGATTACTTTATTGTAACCAGGGCCCGGATTTAACGGATACTGTACGATTGCCAGTTTGTTGCCAAATGTGGTTTTGGCCATTTCGATTGTGTTGTCCCAGTTACTGTTCTCGTGGTCGAGGTGGTTGACAACAAACATAAGCGGCTTGTGGAACTTTTCGGCATTGCGGCTGGCAATTTCAGTACCGACTTCCACACCGTTTACAGCATTAAAAAGTAATAATCCTGTAGCGGTAATACTGAGCGCAGGGATTACTCCACCCACAAAATCGTCCATCCCGGGCGTGTCGATGATGTTGATCTTGCAACCATCGAATTCAGTATAAAGCACTGTTGCGTGAACAGAGTTGCCATACTCTTGTTCGACAATGTTGTAGTCTGATGCAGTGGATTTGCTTTTTACGTCACCTCTGCGACTAATTACACCACCCTCGAAGAGCATTGACTCTACAAGGGTGGTTTTCCCGGCGCCGGAATTACCAATTACAGCAATGTTCCGGATCTCTTTAGTTTGATATACTTTCATGTGATAAAAAAATTAAATAAAAACTTTGAAATCTATTTGTTTAAAATTCAGCATTATTCATCAACATTAAACATTTTCACCAAAAATAGGAATTATTTAAAACGTAACAACATCGTAACAAGGGTGCATTGACTCAATGAACAAGCTGATTTCATAAGAAGATTGTTTAATATTCTGATTGTTAAATCTTAGCGAATTATTTCAATATTGGGTATTTACGAAATTACTTTGCAAATATGTTTTTAAATATGTTTTTTATCCTGAAATATTATTCTTGGGTAGTAAATGCCATTTATAAGAAAACGTATGAATCAATGTTTTACGATATCAGTATTGCACCTCCATTATTTTGAAATAACGAGAACATTCAATTAAAAATACTTTTTTTTCTTTGAAGTGATTGTTTTCTATTGGAATTGTGTACTTTTGCAGTCCATTTTGGGAAAGTTATGCGAGGTTGGGAACAACTGTTTTGCAGACCTTTCATTTAAATGTTTTACGAATGGAGTTCATTTTTTGTGTGTATTATATAATTCAAATTTAAAAACGTTTATGCCTACTATTCAACAGTTAGTACGTAAGGGAAGGACAAGTATCGAGGATAAAAGTAAATCCCCGGCACTTAATTCGTGCCCTCAGCGAAGGGGTGTATGTGTACGTGTTTACACCACGACACCTAAGAAGCCGAATTCGGCGATGAGAAAGGTAGCCAGGGTACGGTTGACCAATCAGAAAGAAGTAAACGCGTACATTCCGGGTGAAGGCCACAATCTTCAGGAGCACTCGATCGTGCTGGTTCGCGGAGGCCGTGTAAAAGACCTTCCGGGAGTTCGTTATCACCTTATCCGTGGTGCCCTCGACACTGCCGGCGTGGAAGGCCGTAAACAACGCCGTTCAAAATATGGCGCAAAACGTCCAAAACCGGGACAAGTTGCAGCAGCAACAAAAAAGAAAAAGTAATTGATTGAAAATTAGTTATTTGTTTGGAGGTTTGGTTGAGTAAGGGTTTGCCTGGGCAAGCTATTTAAACTGAAGACTGAACAACAGCCGATTCGAATAACACAAACAATGTGTAACTAAGATGAGAAAGACAAAACCAAAAAAAAGGATCATTTTGCCAGATCCTAAATTCAGAGATGTGTTGGTAACAAGATTTGTCAACAGCCTGATGAAAGATGGCAAGAAAACGATTGCCTTTAAGATTTTCTACGATGCACTCGACATCGTTGGCAAAAAAATGAAAGACAGTGAACTTTCGGTACTTGATGTATGGAAAAAAGGTTTACTGAATATTACACCTGCTGTTGAGGTAAAAAGCAGGCGCGTTGGGGGTGCCAACTTCCAGGTTCCAATGGAAATCCGTCCGGAACGCAAAGTGGCTATTTCAATGCACAATTTAATCCTTTATGCTTCTAAACGTTCAGGCCACTCAATGGCTGAAAAGCTTGCAGCAGAGACTCTTGCAGCTTTTAACGAAGAAGGAGGAGCATTCAAGAAAAAAGAAGATACACACAGAATGGCAGAGGCAAACCGCGCGTTTGCCCATTTCAGGTTTTAATTGAATCAAAGTAGATATCAGGATTTAAAATAATGGCTAAAAGGGATCTTACAAATACCAGGAACATTGGTATCATGGCTCACATTGACGCCGGTAAAACAACTACTTCCGAGAGGATTTTGTTTTACACGGGGAAAACTCACCGGATTGGTGAAGTTCACGATGGGGCAGCAACAATGGACTGGATGGCACAAGAACAGGAGCGTGGTATCACTATAACTTCCGCTGCGACATTCACAGAGTGGAAATATAATGATATTGTCCATCAGATCAATATTATTGATACCCCGGGTCACGTTGACTTCACCGTTGAGGTTGAGCGTTCTCTCAGGGTGCTTGATGGAGCTGTTGCTACTTTCTGCGCCGTAGGTGGCGTTGAGGCACAGTCAGAAACAGTCTGGCGTCAGGCTGAGAAATATGGCGTACCAAAAATCGCGTTCATTAACAAAATGGACCGGGCTGGAGCCGATTTCTACAGTGTTTATAACGACATCAAAGAAAAGCTTGGAGCAAACCCTGTTCCAATTCAGATTCCGATAGGGGCTGAAGAAAAATTCTTGGGAGTTATTGACCTTATCAGAATGAAAGCAATCTATTGGCACAATGAGTCAATGGGTGCTGATTATGATGTAGAGGAAATTCCTGCCGACCTTCTCGAAAATGCGAAGGAATGGCGGGATAAAATGGTGGAATCTGTTGCAGAACAGGACGAGGTATTGATGGAAAAGTTTTTTGAAGATTCCGATAGCATAACCGTCGATGAATTGATTGCCGTAATCCGTAAAGCTACGCTTACAGGTGTGATCATTCCGATGCTTTGTGGATCGGCATTCAAAAACAAAGGGGTTCAGACATTGCTTGATGCAGTTTGTGCCTTTTTGCCCAATCCGTTGGACATTGGTTCTATTCAGGGCAAAAACCCCGATACCGATGAGGTAATTGAAAGGAAACCATCAATTGACCAACCACTTGCAGCACTTGCATTTAAAATTGCTACCGACCCATTCGTTGGTCGCCTCTGTTTTATACGTGTATATTCAGGGAAGATCGATGCAGGTTCGTATGTAATGAACATGCGTACTGGTAAAAAAGAGCGCATTTCACGTTTGTTCCAGATGCACGCCAATAAACAGCAGCCACGCGATATTATCGAAGCTGGTGATATTTGTGCTGCCGTTGGGTTTAAAGATATCCGCACTGGAGATACACTCTGCGATCTTGACTACCCTATCGTTCTCGAATCGATGACATTCCCTGAACCGGTAATCGGTATTGCTATTGAGCCAAAAACTCAAAACGACATCGATAAATTATCGAATGGGTTGGCCAAACTTGCAGAAGAAGACCCAACCTTTCAGGTAAGGACCGATGAAGACAGCGGACAGACAGTTATTCGCGGTATGGGTGAGCTTCACCTTGAAATTATTGTTGACCGGTTGAAACGAGAATTCAAAGTTGAATGTAATCAGGGTGCGCCACAAGTTGCATATAAAGAGGCTATTACTAAAGAAGTTTCGCTTCGCGAAGTATTCAAGAAACAAACCGGTGGCCGTGGTAAGTTTGCAGACATCAGCGTTAAAGTTGGTCCTGTTGACGAAGGTGTTTCCGGTCTTCAGTTTGTTGATCTGATCAAAGGGGGAACAATTCCTCGCGAATACATTCCAGCTATTGAGAAAGGTTTCAAAGAATCGCTTAACAACGGTCCTTTGGCTGGCTTCAAGATCGAAAACTTAAAGGTTACCTTAGTTGACGGGTCTTTCCACCCTGTTGACTCTGACGCTCTCTCTTTTGAACTTTGCGCAAAACAGGCTTTCAGAAGTGCTGCACCAAAGGCAAAACCTGTCTTGCTGGAGCCAATTATGAAAGTTGAAGTGGTTACACCTGATGATTATATGGGCGATATCGTTTCCGACCTTAACCGCCGCAGGGGCCATGTCGAAAGTATGGATTCCAAATTCGGAGCCCGTGTGATCAAGGCTAAAGTTCCTCTTGCTGAGCAGTTTGGGTATGTGACAACCTTGCGTACATTATCTTCCGGACGCGCTACATCATCAATGGAATTCGACCATTATGCTGAAGTTCCGAAAAACATCGCCCTTGCAGTCCTTGAGAATGTGAAAGGGAGAGTAGATTTATTATAATCAAACACTATAATACGTTCTTATCATGAGTCAAAGAATCAGAATCAAACTGAAATCGTACGATCACAACCTGGTCGACAAATCGGCAGAGAAGATTGTCAAGACAGTTAAAACAACCGGCGCAATAGTAAGTGGACCGATCCCACTACCAACACACCGCAGAATTTTTACGGTTTTGAGAGCAACATTTGTCAACAAAAAATCGAGGGAGCAATTCGAATTATCTTCTTACAAGAGGTTGATCGACATTTACAGTTCCACAGCTAAAACGATCGATGCCCTTATGAAATTGGAATTACCAAGTGGCGTCGAGGTAGAAATCAAAGTGTAATTTTTAAAAACTGCTTAATCAGTAAAAAATGCCAGGATTAATTGGAAAAAAAATCGGAATGACTTCCGTATTCAGTGTTGAGGGGAAAAACATCCCATGCACTGTGATTGAGGCAGGTCCATGTCCTGTATCGCAGGTTCGTACTCTTGAAAAAGATAAGTATGAAGCGGTACAGTTAGGCTTTCTGGATAAGAAAGAAAAACATGCGACAAAGCCGGAAATCGGCCATTTCAAAAAGGCCGGTACCGCTCCGAAGGAAAAAGTCGCTGAATTCAGTGGTTTCGGAAGCGATGTGAAGCTTGGGGATATCATTACAGTTGATATGTTTGAGCCTCAGAATTTTATTGATATCACCGGGTATTCAAAGGGCAAAGGTTTTCAGGGTGTTGTTCGCCGCCATGGTTTTGGTGGGGTTGGCGAGAGTACCCACGGTCAGCACAACAGGTTGCGTGCTCCGGGTTCCGTTGGCGCTTCTTCGTACCCATCCCGCGTTTTCAAAGGGATGCGTATGGCAGGACGTCACGGGGGAATCAAAGTAACTGTTCAGAACATCGAAGTTTTGAAAGTTATTCCTGAGAATAATCTTGTGATTGTTAAAGGTTCCGTACCAGGAGCCAATGGTTCATACTTAATTCTCGAGAAGTAATGGAAATCGCAGTCTTTAATAAAGCAGGGCAGGAAACCGGCAGAAACGTAGAACTCAATGCAGAAATCTACGCGGTAGAACCCAACGATCACGCGATTTATCTCGACGTGAAGCAGTATCTGGCAAACCAACGTCAGGGTACGCATATGGCTAAAGATCGTGGTGAAATTTCGGGTTCGACCCGCAAGATCAAACGTCAGAAAGGTACTGGCGGTGCTCGTGCAGGTAGCAGGAAATCTGGTACGATCCGCGGTGGTGGTAGGATATTCGGACCTCGTCCAAGAGATTACAGTTTCAAATTGAACAAGAAACTGAAAGATCTTGCACGTAAATCGGCTCTTACTTACAAAGCACAATCCGAAGGCATTTTGGTTGTAGAAGATTTTTCTTTTGAAGCCCCAAAAACGAAGGAATTTGTTGCTATTCAGAATAATCTGAAAATTAGCGATAAAAAATCGCTGATTGTAATACCGGATGCAAATAATAATATATATTTGTCCTCCAGAAATTTACAGAACGTAGAGATTGTAAAAGCCTCTGATTTAAGCACTTACAAGATTATGCGAGCCCAAAAAATTGTTTTGGTCGAGAGTTCTGTGACGAAAGTAGAGGAATTATTTAAGATTTAACGCGTAAGACAATGGTTGATATTTTGATTCGCCCTATCGTAACCGAGAAAATGAACAAGTTATCGGAAAAGTATAACCGGTATGGTTTCAGGGTAGATAAGAAGGCAAACAAACACGAGATCAAAAGAGCCGTGGAAGAGATCTATGGCGTTAAGGTTACCTCCATTAACACAATGGTGTATGCCGGGAAATTGAAATCACGCTTTACAAAGGGTGGTGTGATTACCGGACGCAGCAACGCTTATAAAAAGGCGATTGTTACGTTAACCGCAGGAGAAAATATTGATTTTTATAGCAATATCTAAAGTAAGAGATGGCAGTTAGAAAGTTAAAACCAGTAACTCCGGGACAAAGGCACAAGATTGCAGGTACCTTTGAGACCGTTACAACTGGCAACACACCTGAAAAATCATTGTTAAGGCCCATGAAGAGTACCGGCGGTCGCAATAGTGCCGGTAAAATGACAATGAGGTATATAGGTGGAGGGCATAAGAGGAAATACCGTGTGATCGATTTCAAAAGAGAGAAAGACGGTGTTCCGGCACGGGTGGATTCGATCCAGTACGACCCAAATCGTACGGCTCGCATTGCACTTTTGATCTATGCCGATGGGGAAAAACGTTACATGCTTGCACCGAATGGTCTCCAGGTGGGACAATCCGTTCTTTCTGGTGCAGAAGTAGCTCCCGAAATCGGTAATGCACTTCCATTAGCCAAAATACCTCTTGGTACAATCGTTCATAACATTGAGTTGCATCCCGGACAGGGAGGCATCATGGCCCGGTCTGCCGGTACATATGCGCAACTTACCTCGCGTGAAGGACGATACGCCATCATAAAACTCCCCTCTGGCGAATCCCGTATGGTATTAGTTACATGCCGTGCAACGGTAGGTACCGTCGGAAACTCAGACCATGGCCTTGAAAGATCAGGAAAAGCCGGTAGAAGCCGTTGGCAGGGACGTCGTCCCCGTGTCCGCGGTGTCGTTATGAACCCTGTCGATCACCCTATGGGTGGTGGAGAAGGACGTGCTTCCGGTGGTCACCCACGTTCACGGAAAGGATTACTTGCAAAGGGTTACAAAACCCGTTCGAAGAAGAAAGCTTCTACCAAGTATATCATTGAACGTAGGAAAAAGTAATCACTAAAATTAAAAAGTAAAGTAGATTATGAGTCGTTCGCTAAAAAAAGGCCCTTTTATCGACTTTAAGTTAGAAAAGAAAGTTCTGGTTCTTAACGAAGCAGATAAAAAGTCGGTAGTTAAAACATGGGCAAGACATTCAATGATTTCGCCTGATTTTGTTGGTCACACCATCGCTGTTCATAACGGGAATAAATTTATCCCTGTTTATGTAACTGAAAACATGGTTGGACATAAGTTAGGTGAATTTGCTCCTACCCGCACCTTCAGGGGACATGGCGGTAACAAAAAGAAATAAGCCATGAACGCGGAAATGTATAATAGTAGTAAAAAGTACCAAGATGGGTTCTAGAAAAAAGAAAAGCGCTGAATTGCTTAAGCAAGCAAATAAAGAGAGATTTCAGGCTGTTCTCCACGATGCCCCAACTTCGCCTCGTAAGATGCGCCTTGTTACCGATATGGTTCGTGGAATGGCGGTAAATCGTGCACTCGACGTTTTGAAGTTTTCCTCCAAAGAGGCTTCACGCAGAGTAGAGAAACTCCTTCTTTCAGCAATTGCCAACTGGCAAGCAAAAAATGAAGGGGTTAGACTTGAAGAAAGCAACCTATACGTGCAGGAAGTTTTCGTTGACTCCGGCCGCATGCTTAAACGTCTCCGTCCTGCTCCGCAGGGTCGCGGTCACCGTGTAAGAAAGCGTTCGAATCACGTAACTGTCCGGTTGGCAAGTAAAAATGTTGTAGAAGAAAATACGAAATAATAGTATGGGACAAAAAGTAAATCCGATTTCTAATAGGCTTGGAATCATCAGAGGATGGGATTCCAACTGGTTCGGAGGTAACGATTATGGTGATAAACTGGTTGAAGACCACAAAATCAGGGGTTATTTAAATGCCAGGCTTTCAAAAGCCAGCATTTCAAGGATTATCATTGAACGTACGCTGAAGTTAATCACCATTACTGTTCACACTTCAAGGCCTGGTATTATTATTGGTAAAGGTGGTCAGGAAGTGGACAAGCTCAAGGAAGAGCTGAAAAAGATCACTAAAAAAGAGGTTCAGATCAATATTTTTGAGATCAAACGCCCCGAAATGGATGCAGTGATCGTTGCCCAGAATATTGCAAGGCAGGTTGAAGGCAAAATTGCCTACCGCCGCGCAACGAAAATGGCCATCGCCTCAACCATGAGAATGGGAGCCGAAGGGATCAAAGTTCAGGTATCCGGACGTTTGAATGGTGCTGAAATGGCCCGTTCCGAAATGTACAAAGATGGAAGGACACCTTTGCATACCCTAAGGGCTGATATTGATTATGCTCTTGCCGAAGCGTTGACCAAAACAGGTTTGATTGGTGTGAAAGTCTGGATCTGCCGTGGAGAAATCTATGGCAAACGCGACCTTTCGCCAAACGTAGGACAGTCTGTACAACAGCAACGTGGACCGAACCGCCCTGCACCGGCACCCGGTAAAGGTGGGTTTAAAAAACGTAAAAAGTAACCATCGACAAAGCAAAACAAGATGTTACAGCCAAAAAAAGTAAAATTTAGAAGAGTACAAAAGGGCAAACTGAAGGGAAACGCACAGCGCGGTAACCAGTTATCGTTTGGATCTTTTGGTATAAAATGCCTGGAAACAGCATGGATCACCGGCCGTCAGATTGAGGCAGCCAGGGTCGCGGTTACGCGTCATATGCAGCGTCAAGGCCAGATTTGGATTCGTATTTTCCCCGATAAACCCATCACCAAAAAACCTGCAGAGGTTCGTATGGGTAAAGGAAAAGGAGCTCCTGAAGGATTTGTCGCCACCATTACACCAGGGCGCATCATCATCGAGATTGAAGGAGTTCCGTTTGATCTTGCTAAAGAAGCATTACGCCTGGCAGCCCAAAAACTGCCTGTGACTACCAGATTTGTTGTTAGACGCGATTTTGTTGAATCTTCAATTATTGAATAATGAAAAATTCTGAGATCATAGAGTTAACAACTGCTGAAATCATCGAGAAGATCGCTATTGCCAGTGAGGAATTGATCCGCATGAAATTAAACCATGCTGTCAACCCTTTAGAGAATCCGATGAAAATACGGTTTGCCAGAAAAGACGTCGCTCGTCTGAATACCGAATTACGTAAACGTCAACTTGAAAATTAATTATGACTATGGAAACAAGGAATCTTCGGAAAGAGCGTATTGGCGTTGTTGTAAGTAATAAAATGGAAAAAACCATTATCGTTGCAGAAAAGGGAAAGGAAAAACATCCGATTTACGGTAAGTTCGTAAACCGGACAACCAAGTTCTATGCACACGACGAAAAAAATGATTGCAACATAGGCGATACCGTATTAATTATGGAAACACGTCCGCTGTCGAAGCAGAAAGGATGGAGATTAGTTAAAATTTTAGAAAGAGCGAAGTAGCCATGATACA
>JBAXWR010000248.1:0-11208 GCA_037128295.1 Mariniphaga sp. | reverse complement strand
CTAACGGAGGAACCTTTGTTAACAATGCTGTTGCAAATCCAACGTACCAAGCTCCAGCAACAGCCAGAACTGATACGTGCACATTAAAAGTAAATGATGGATATGAAGATATTATTAAGGAGTTTCCATTAGGCCAGTTTGGAGTTAGTATCGTTCATGGGCAGATGAAACCTAAGGATAAAGAATTTGAAATGAAACAATTTGCTTTGGGAAAAACACAAATTATGGTAGCAACCACCGTTATTGAAGTAGGCGTTAATGTTCCCAATGCTTCGGTAATGATTGTGATGAATGCCGAACGATTTGGTTTATCACAACTACATCAGTTAAGAGGAAGAGTAGGGAGAGGAGCCGATCAATCTTTTTGTGTTCTTTCAACAAATTATAATTTACGACATTACACCCAAAGGATTTGTAGATGTTTATGCCCAGACTATTGCTTATGGACTGCTTGCAGAGCGTTTACATGATCCTACTTTGCCAACTTTTAGCCGGAAGGAAGCATCAGAGGTTACCCCAAAATCCAACCCGTTCCGGCGAAAACTGTTTGGTTACATTGCGGGACCGGATATCGACGACCGGATAAAATGGATCGTAGATGGCTTGGTTGAAATATTTCTCGCTACCGATGTCGCAGAAATACTTAAGAACTATGGGAAGCAAACCAAGATGGAAGATCCGATCATCCACTTTTACGAAACTTTTCTGAGCGAATACGACCCAAAATTACGTAAGGCACGTGGAGTCTGGTACACACCAGCACCGGTAGTTAATTTCATTGTCCGTGCCGTTGACGATATTTTAAAAACAGAATTTGGTTTGCCCAACGGATTGGCCGACACCAGCAAAACGAAGATTAAGGTCAATATACAAGGTAAAACGATAGAAAAGGAGGTTCACCGGGTTCAAATACTCGACCCTGCCACAGGAACAGGAACGTTCCTGGCCGAAGTGGTAAAGCACATACACCAAAAATTTGAAGGACAACAAGGAATTTGGAGCAATTATGTGGAGAATCATTTGTTGCCACGACTCAATGGCTTTGAGGTGCTGATGGCAAGCTATGCAATGGCACATCTTAAACTTGATTTGCTATTGACCGAAACTGGTTATAAACCCACTACCAATCAACGGTTTAGGGTTTACCTCACCAATAGCCTTGAAGAGAGCCACCCCGATACCGGGACACTCTTTGCCAACTGGCTTAGTTCTGAAGCCAACGAGGCCAACCACATCAAACGGGATACACCGGTGATGGTGGTCATGGGAAATCCACCTTATGCGGTAAGCAGCTCCAACAAAGGAGAATGGATACAAAACCTGATCGGTGATTACAAAAAAGATTTGAACGAGCGTAAAATTAACCTTGACGATGATTACATCAAATTCATCCGCTACGGGCAACATTATATCGACAAAGCAGGAGAAGGGATTTTAGCCTATATTTCCAACAATAGTTTTATCGATGGCATCACACACCGCCAGATGCGCAAACATTTGTTGGAAACTTTCGACAAAGTATATATTTTTGATTTACATGGAAATGCCAAAAAGAAGGAGGTTTGCCTTGATGGAAGCCCCGACCAGAATGTGTTCGACATTATGCAGGGTGTGAGTATCAATATTTTTGTAAAAAAACGAAAATAACATGAGCAAATTAGTCGTTGACAATGAATATCGGAACTGGTTGAGTGAAATTAAAAACAAAATCAAGAACAGCCAGATCAAAGCTACAGTAAGTGTTAATACTGAGCTTATTAAGCTATATTGGAATTTGGGATTGCAAATTGCTGAAAAACAAGAATATGCAAAATGGGGTATCGGTTTTATCAGTCAACTGAGCAAAGACCTACAAATGGAATTTCCGGGAATATCGGGTTTCTCCAAAAGAAATTTAGAGACCATACGGCAATGGGTCCAATTTTACAACAATTTAGGGACTTCAAATACGAAACAACTTGTTTCGCAAACGGAAGATGCTGATATGATAATTGCGAAACAAGTTGTTTCGCAATTACAATATATTGACAATGAAATAATTGATGTATTTTTTAAAATTCCTTGGGGTCATCACATCCTAATTTTGCAAAAAATTAAGGAACGCAATGAAGCTGCATTTTACATCCGCAAAACGATCGAAAACAATTGGAGTCGGTCGGTACTTGAATACCAGATAGAAACAAACCTCTATAACCGGCAAGGTAAGGCCATTACCAATTTTGAATACACTTTGCCAGTAGTCCAAAGTGATTTGGCAAATGCGATGCTTAAAGACCCGTACAATTTTGAATTCATTACACTAACAGAACAAGCCAAAGAAAAAGACCTGGAACTAAAGTTGATACAACACATTACACAATTCCTTCTTGAATTGGGCAAAGGATTTGCCTATATGGGAAGGCAGTTTCTGCTCAAAGTGGGGAGCAAAGAATATAGAACCGACCTGCTATTTTATCATACGAAACTGAAATGCTACATAATTATTGAGCTAAAAGCCAAGGAGTTTGAACCAGAATATGTGGGAAAACTCAATTTCTACATTTCAGCGATCAACGAATTGGTAAAAGAATCGAACGACCACCCAACAATCGGTATCCTTCTTTGCAAAAACAAGGATAATTATGAAGTTGAATTCTCACTTAAAGATATCCACAATCCCATTGGCGTAAGCGAATACCACTATACCGAACTGCCCGAGAACATCAGAAAAAGCCTGCCAACACTTGAACAATTGACCACTGAACTTAACAATATAGCGATAGATGAAAAATAGCAGCAACAAACCACTTGCCCGGGTTTTTCACTTTAGCCTGCAAGGGAAACGCGATGAAAAATACAGCTTCCTGAACGACAACTCTATGCAATCGATACCATGGAAAGAACTTGATTACCAGGAACCGTATTATTTCTTTGTGCCAAAAGACTTTGAAGAAGAACAAGGTTATACAAGAGGATTTAGGGTTGAGGACCTGTTTTTAACAAATAATACTGGAATTCAAACCAAACGCGATGGTTTTGTATATCAGTTTTCAATGTCAGACATTAGGAAAATTATTGAAGATATAAAGGGATTAGACGAAGCGATCATCAGAAAAAAACATAATGTTGGCATTGATGGAACGGCATGGACTTTAAAATGGGTTAAAGATGATATATCAAAGAATAAAGGTTGTTTTTCCATTGTTGATTATCACCCATTTGATCCTAGATACACATATTTTACAGGTTTTAGCTCTGGATTTATGGCACGCCCTAGAAGCCCATTAATGAACAATATGCTTAAACCAAATATTGCACTTCTGGCTGTAAGAAATTCAAGGAGAGAAAACGTCTTTAGTTATTTTATCTCAAACAATATAGTCGATAAGGATGGGATTTCCCCTTTCGATAACTGTAAAGTATTCCCTCTCTACCTCTATCCAGAACCAAAAGTTCAACAACTTGTTGGACAATCTGACGAAAGGATCCCAAACCTTAACATGGGTATTGTTGAGGCTATTGCAAACAAAATAAACCTTCATTTTATTGAAGACGACATGATTGATGTTGAGCTTGCAGAGGGAAGTGGTGGAATATTTAAACCACTGGACATTTTAGGATACACCTATGCTGTGCTGTATAGTCCCACCTACCGCGAAAAGTACAAGGAGTTCCTGAAAATTGATTTCCCAATGATCCCCTACCCAAAAGATCAGGACACATTCTGGAAACTAGCAGAATTAGGCATCAAATTAATTCGGACACACCTTCTTGAAAGTAAAAAGAGTACCAAATTCATTACAAAATATCCGATAGACGGGAGCAATGAAGTAACCAAACCGCATTTCGATCCCGATCTAAGTGCGGTTTTTATCAACGACACCCAATATTTTGCCAACGTGCCGGAACTTGCCTGGAACTTCTTTATTGGTGGATACCAACCTGCCCAAAAATGGCTAAAAGACCGCAAGGGAAGACATTTGGAATTTGACGACATCATGCACTATCAAAAAATCATAGTTGCGCTAATGGAAACGGATAGGTTGATGGAGAAGATAGACCTGATTGAAATAGAGTAGGTTAATAATCTATATATTATCTATGGATAAATATGATTATATCGGCAAAAAGTCAGAGGGTATGGTTAGGGTAAAAAATGGTTCCATGGCTGATTGCAAATGTGGCTATACCAACGAATCAGGGCAGGAAATAATCCCTTTAATTTTCACGGGGGTTAAGGATTTTCACGAAGGCTTAGCTGCTGTAAAAGTTGGGAATTGGTCAATGGGGAAATGGGGATTTATTGATATTCATGGGGCGCTGATTATTCCTTATTTATTTGATAAGCGCAGGCCATTTTCCTGTGGGTTGGCTAAAGTTGTCTATGAAAACGAGTGGTGCTTTATAGATCGGTATGGGACAAAAGTCATTTCATTGAAGGACTACAATGGTGGCTCCAACTTCCACGACGATTATGCAATAGTTAGCAGGATAAACAAAACCACCAAGGAAGAAACTTATGGCATCATTGACAAAACAGGAAAAGAACTAATTCCTTGCAATATAAATTGTTATCAACAACAATCATTTTTTCGTTGTAGTTCTCTTGAAAGCTGTGTTCAGGAGTATAATGATGCCATTAGGATTAAAAAGCCTATGATCATGTTCGGCTCCATTTAAGTTCAATTTATTACTATATTTCAATTATATCAATTAATTGATAAATTTCGAACTTAGCTTTAGTGTCCGGGTGACCAGAAAGCGCTCAATCTTCGTGCAGGCAATTACTTTTAGTCACCGGGACACTTCATCTTAAAGTTCGTTTGCTGATTACTTATAAATCACACTTTTCCGCTTAATTGAAAAGGCTGTAAATATTCCTACCGCATCGTCAACTGGATTGATATTAGACGGTATATTGGCAGATGGACCACTAAAGATCGGAACTTTTGGGTAATAGTCGGTAATATAACTGTAGATAAAGGAAAAGTAATCCTCTGTTATTCCGTACATCTCGACCTTAACTGTATCTCCACGGGAAAGTCTTTCGTCTTTCCTCTCCTCCCTCAAGTTATAAACCGGAAATCCGTTGTAATACTTTCCTTCGAAACCGCTGTTGTCACCGATCGAATATTTAAAAACACTGTCTGTCAGTAAGACTCTGTTTTTTGTAACTTTTATCAGATAAAAATTACGGCCTTGCCCGGGATCCATTGTATAAAGGTTGACGCTCCAGTTGATAAAATGAGGGTTTAAATTGTTGTAAACCAGATGGACCGAATCGATCGGGTTCAAACGCTTGAGCATCGACACTGCCGAATACTCTTCCATCACCTTGTCGTTGTTGATGTCAACATTCCTGATATTCAGGGTATAGGTCCTTCCGGGAACTCCGTAAACATCGGGAGATGTGAAATATGTTCCTTTTTTTGTGGCATCCTCCGAGAGGTTGAAGGTTTTCGTCCCATCCGAAATGGTGATCGTGGCGTTGGAAACAACTTGTATGGGATCCTGCTTTAACGCATCTCCCAACTTTGAAAGTTTTACCATTTGACGCATGGTATCGGTAGAAATATACCCCTCAACGACAAGTCTTGGGCGGGTAGTATCGAGCTGGATATTGTCGATATTTTCGGTGCAACTGAGGACAAGCAGTGAAAGGACGAAAAGAGTAATTATTTGAATATGTGTGTTTTTCATGGTCATCAGAATTTGAAATTATAGGTGATTCCCGGAAAGAAGACAAAAGGGAGATACCATCTTTCTGCAACAACTTTCTCAATATTCTTTGGATCCTGCACAAAGTTGATCATCCAGTCGTTGTGTCGTCCATAGGCATTGTACATCGAGAAAACCCATTCCCCCTTCCATTTTCTATTGGGGCGCTCCTTCCCTTTCAAGGTTACCGATAAATCGAGTCGATGATAATCGCGCATCCTGTAGCCATTCCGGGAAGAATAGTACTTCCCATATGTATTGTTAATCACAAAAGATCCTACCGGGAAGGTGACCGGGGCCCCGGTGGCGTAAACCCAATTCCCCGAAAACAATACGCGTTTCGAAATCTCATAATTCACGATAACATTGATATTATGAGGTTTATCATAAGTAGTTGGATAAGGGTTCCCATTGTTGATCTCAGGAATTGTACGGAGAACTTTAGACCAGGTATAGCTGATCCATCCATTCAGCCTGCCACTGTTCTTTTTTACAAAAAATTCAAGTCCATAAGCTTTGGCTGTTCCCGACCTGATATCGCCTTCCATTCTCGGATTCATCAATAATTGTGCATTATCTTTAAAATCAATCACATCATACATTTTTTTGTAATAGCCCTCAACCGATGTTTCGATCGTGTTGTTAGCAAAATTTCTGAAATACCCCATTGCAAACTGATCGGCTTTTTGAGGTTTAATATTGGGTCCCGATGGAAACCAAACATCCAGCGGCATCCCTCCCGAAGAGTTTGAGGCGAGTTGCATATTCTGGACCGTACGTGAATAACTAGCCTTTACCGAAGAGTTTTCGTTTAGGGTATAGTTGATTCCCAAACGAGGTTCAAGTGCCTGGTAAGTATTGAAGATTTTTCCTTTCGAATAATAGGTCGTATCGATTACTGAGTAATTCGGGTATCCCTTTGCAAAAGTATAAACAGTAGCTGTCCCAATGTTCTGAAAAATGTTGTAGCGCAACCCATATTTGATGGTCAGTTTTTCCCCGATCTTCTGTTCGTTTGAGATATAAAGGCCATGTTCAAGGGCGTAGTTTTTGGGAACCGGGACGCCAAGCCTGCTAGTTTCACCTTCGATATAGGCATCTGCAGGATTGAAATCGTGAAATGTGGAAGATGCCCCAAACTTTATTTCGTTCTGGGGGTTTGGGAAGTAGTTGAAATCGAGTTTGAGCGAGTAATCGAGCATATCCGAATTCCATACATAATTCGATCCTCCCTGTTTCATTTTTAACGAATAATCGTATTTTGCGACGATTGCTGTAAGATTTGAAAATAACTTGTTGTTAATGAGGTGATTCCATCGAAGTGTTCCAGTCAGGTTGCCAAACCCTGCATCCGAACTCCCTTTCTGTCCGAAAAGGTCACGACCCGTGTAAGCCGAAAGGTACAACCGATTCCTGTCGTTGATCTGATGGTTGACCTTTAAATTTAGGTCATAAAAATACAATTTACTTTTCTTCAGGCTTGTGTCTGACATTAACGGGAAAAAGATATCTGCATAGGTGCGACGTCCTGCCAACAGGAAGGATGTCCTTTCATTCCCGATTGGCCCTTCAAGGGTCAACCTGCTAGATATTAAGCCTATACCTCCTGTTGCGGCAAATTTCCTGTTGTTGCCATCTTTCATCCTTACATCCAGAACAGACGAGAGCCTTCCACCATAATTGGCAGGTATATCTCCCTTGTAAAGCTTTACATCGCGAACAGCATCGTTATTGAAAACGGAAAAGAACCCCATCAAATGGGAGGCATTGTAAACAGTGGCTTCGTCGAGAAGGATCAGGTTTTGATCGTTGCCTCCACCCCTGACACTAAATCCCGACGATCCTTCTGCTGTTGATTGGACACCAGGAAGCATTTGAATGACCTTAATCACATCGACTTCTCCCATCAGGGCTGGGACCTGTTTGATGGTTTTCATCTCAAGTTTCGAAATACTCATCTCCGCTTTTTTCACATTGGCCTCGGGACGGTCAGCGGTAACCACCACTTCTTCAATTTTGCCCTCCTCAGGAATCAGTTCGATCTTCAAAGTAATGTCCTTGCTGAGGTTGACCTCTTTCTGAATGGTCTGGTATCCCATGTAACGGAACTCCAGGATATAATTGTCCGGTTTCAGGCTGATAGAGTAAAACCCATAGATATTGGTCGCAGTTCCCCGGTTGATTGACCTGATCGTAACAGTTGCACCGATCAACGATTCCCCACTTTCAGCGTCCTTTATGGTACCGCTAATCGTAAGCAATCCTGATGGAATATTGTTGATTGCCACCAGGTTAAAATTGCAGACGATTAGAAGGAGACCAGTAATCAATAATTTCATTTTTGCAATCATCAGATATACTTTAGGTTGAATATTTGTTGGTTTCTATTTCTATTTGGATGTTGGAAACCTGATAGGCTGTTCATTCTTGTCAATACAACCCTCAGCCTGTAAGATTGCATTGGGATTATTGAACGTAATGGGTTGGCCGGACTGATAATCACGCATCCTACATCCGAACATCGAGATGGTGCATTTCTCATTTCCATTTATCGACATATAATCCCACGATAGGCCAAAATTGGTCAAAGCGCCATTTCCTCCTGAGAAAGCTTCCACATTCGAGATTGCAGTGTGCCCTTTTCCATCAATAATGATCGGATGAACATCTTCAAGTTTTGCACCTGTATTCGCGATAATGGAACCCTGGGCAATCATCCAGTTTCGGTTTTTTGAACTGTCGCCCGATTTATGAATCCCTACTGTCACACAATCGAAGTTAAAGTTCGTCAACTGACCATAGGTGGCTGAACCAAGCCTTATCCCACCGTAACTCCCAAAGGTGAAAAGGTCGATCAACTGTGCATTATCGGTATGGTTGATCGCGTAGGTAAATTTCTTCCTGGCCACAACTGCATCAACCACAGCTTTTGGATATTGCCCGCCAAGCTGCCGCTGGATGGCAGGGTTTACATGGCAATGCAGGATCCTCGGGATATCATAACAATAATCAATTCGTATAAATTCCCCGCCTAAAGGATATCCATAGCAATGTTCGATAAAGATCAATTCGCATGGATGCTGTTGATTTGCATTGAAATCCATGGCTAGAAACTCCCCATAGAAAGTAAGGTTTGATAAGGTTACACCTTCGGCTCCCATGCTCTGGGAAACCTGAATAGTTGGCGGATAAGCGATGATTTTCAGTGGTTCTTTGATGCTTTGTTCAGGATACCAAAACTGGATCCCCTTTATCTGGGTGCTGCTTTCCACTGTAATAAATACCGAAGTAGTATCCTTAATAGAAAAAACACTTCCAACAGGTTGTTTTAATGTTGGATGTTTCGTGCCTCGCGGAACCGGGCCATGGACACCTATCAACGAAACATTCTTTTTGAGTACAATACCACCTGAAACTTCATATGGTTTTTCCGAAGGTTCCACAAAAAGTGTAGCACCCGAATTTGTGGCCCAGTCAATAGCCTTTTGAAGATTTGTTTTATTAAGACTTGCTGAATTCTCAGGCAGGACACCAAATGATCTTATGCTTCTTGACAAATTGTTCTTATTCTGTTGTGCATTTACGGCAACGCTGGAAAAGAGGATGAGGATGAAAAGTAAGCCGCAAAAATTCTTTTTCATAATTGATGGTTTATATGAACGTTGAGTGACAGCTATAATCCAAATTTACCGAGAAGGATAGCGAAAGTAATTATACCGACGATAATTAGTGAGGAATATGGATTGGCAAAATTCAGTGTCCAACCCATCTCCTTTATTCTTTTGGGGAGGATAATCCTTGGGTCCTTTGGATTGAAATAAAAAATGCCCCATTTATAGTTCTCAGGATCGTTCCTCCACCTTTCTTCTTCATTATCTTCAAATCTTCTTCTCATAATTTCCTGGTTTTAAAAAGACCGAAATCAGGATAAAACTTAAAATTGCTGCTGCAATGCCATAGATATTAAATGAAAGAATTAGAACCAGGGAGATCGTTAGAAAAATATACCGGATGTGATTATCTTTCCAGGTCAGGTTTTTAAACTTCAACGAAAACATAGGAAGTTCTGAAACCAACAAAAACGACATCACTATTGTAATTATCAGTAGTATAATTGGTTGCAGAATAAACGAATCAAGGTTTTCATAGATACCATGTTCTGTTATCAACGCAAGTGACGCCATGAAAAGGGCATTGGCGGGAGTTGGTAAACCGATAAATGAATCAGTCTGCCGTGTATCGATGTTGAATTTTGCCAATCGCAAGCCTGAAAAAATCGGAATAAACAATGAGGCAGATAAAATGATTATTTCGACAACCGACAAATCAAGGAGGTTATCAGCCTGTACGTTGGTTCCGAAAAGGGAATATTCAAGCATAACAAACATCAACATTCCGGGTGCCAATCCGAATGAGATCATATCGGCCAATGAATCAAGCTCTTTACCCATAGGAGAATAAGCCTTAAGCCATCTTGCAGCGACTCCGTCCAAAAAATCAAAAATTGACGCAATAATGATAAGTATTACTGAAACAGTGAGTTGCCCTTTTAAGGCAAATATAACCGCAAGGCTGCCAGACAGGATATTCAGGCATGTAATGAAGTTTGGAATGTGCTTACGGATCATTTTTATTTTGAAAATTAATTTTTCAGGTCGGCAATAACCGTTTGGCTTCCGGTTACCAATTGACACAGATCAACATAGACTTTTGTGCCAACAGGAAGGAAAAGATCTACTCGCGATCCAAACCGGATAAAGCCAAGTTCGTTTTGTTGGTTGACCTTTGAATTTACCCTTGGGTAAGTAATGATCCGTTTTGCAACAGCACCGGCTATTTGCCTGACAAGGATTTCTGTCCCGTCTTCCATTTGGATAACCGTGGTTGCTCTTTCATTATCTGTCGAGGATTTGGGAAGGTATGCTGCCATGAAATGGCCATTGTGGTGTTTAAAGTATTTAACTATCCCTGGGACAGGAATCCAATTGACGTGAACGTTATTCACAGACATAAAAACTGATACCTGCAAACGCAGATCATTGAAATACTCGGATTCGACAGTTTCCTCTATGGCAACAATCTGACCATCAGCAGGTGAAAAAACGCTATGGGGCTTTAATTTAATTGCACGACGAGGATACCGGAAAAACCGGATCACAAAAACCATCAGGGGAGTCGATATCAAAAATGTAAAACAACGAAAATAGAGTTCTCCTGTTATTCCAACAAGTCCGTTCAGGATCAGCCAGACTATAAATGCAACCGCAATAACTAAAAATCCTTCTTTGTGAATTCTCATAAGTGTAACCTTTGTTGTACAAAACTAAGCAAAAAATTTTCAGTTAAAAAATTGAAGCATAAAATAAATTGCAGGAGAGGCGAGAAGGATACTATCAAACCGATCGAGTAAACCGCCATGGCCGGGCATAAACTTACCGGAATCCTTTATACCGAGGCTCCGCTTGATCATTGATTCTATTAAATCACCAAGAGTTCCCGAAATGACAATGA
>JBAXWR010000247.1:0-11234 GCA_037128295.1 Mariniphaga sp. | reverse complement strand
CTTTGTTTCCGGGTACAACAATTATCGGCGCTTCCCTGTCGTTAATTGTCAAATCAAATGAACGGGAGGTCGATTGACTTGACGCATCAGTTGCGGTCCAGGTAATCGTGATAGGCGTGAGTTTCTTAAACCTTTGGAACACAGCACCAGAGAGCGTATTGCTTCCTGTATGTATGCCTAAACTGTCAGTATAACTATAGGTTACCGAGGCAATTCCACAATTGTCGCTGAAGGCTGTTGGATCCAATTCGTTTCCGAGAACTTTATAAGAACAAAGGCCCGAATCTGTATTCCGCGACTGGGCACCAACACATGTAATTGTAGGTGGGGTATCGGTGACAACCACGTTGAACTTGCAGGTCGAATGATTTCCAATTCGGTCATATGCTGTGTAGGTTACCTCTGTTGTTCCTACAGGGAAAAATGTTCCAGGAGTATGCGTGGAAACCAGGGCCGACATGCCACTACATGGATCAGATGCTGTAATTGCTGGCCAGGTTACAATTGCCTGGCAACTTGTCCCCGAAGCGGTTGCTGTGACATCAGCCTTTGGGCATCCGGAAATAATGGGGCCTTCGTTGTCGCTTACAGTTACTTTTTGGGTATATGTGGCGATATTGCCATCATCATCGGAGACCAACCATACCACTTTGGTTTCCCCTAGTGGGAAAGTTGCAGGGGCATTGTTCGTTGGGTGCAAATCAACAGTTGCAGTGCAATTGTCGGTTACAGCAATAGCGTCCAATGTCTCGGTTTTTGTACATGTTCCAGGATCAACATTTAAAGCAAGATCGGCAGGAAGTGGGCTGATGACCGGGGCCACATTATCTGTCACCACAAAATCGAAACTGCAATTGCTCGAGTATGGCGTACCGTCAACGGTTTGGGTTGCCGTCCAGGTAACTGTTGTTGTCCCTTTTGGAAAGATCGCACCTGCAAGTGTGGTATTGCTAGGGGCATAAGGCATGATCCCGGAATTCGTTGTTTGGATGTTATGCGTTAGGGTACGATTGTCGCCCGAAACGGAGAATCGTGCAGCATTATAAACGGTTACACCGGCAGGAACCCTGTAACCGCAAATATCGGTCGCAGTTGTTTTTGCCGCATCGTTCGGGCAACGGATTATCGGTACATACGAATCGACAACGGTAACATTTACAGTACATTGGTCCGTATTACCCTGGACATCGGTGGCTGTCCAGACAATCGCATGATTCCCAATTGTAAGATGTACCCCATTCAGATAACCTGTGTTGTTGATGTTATTTGTATAGGAGGTAACGGCACAATTATCGGAAACTGGCGGTGTAAATTCGGCACCTGATACAGTATAATAGGTGACACCGGAATTGTCATACTCTCTGAAATAGGTCGAACCCGGACAAGTGATTACAGGAGCAATATTGTCGGTTATTGTAACGGTCTGGGTATGATAGACAAGATGCCCCTGGGTGTCGCTCGCCGTCCAATAAACGTTGGTTGTCCCACGTGGGAAAGAATTTCCGCTTGGGGTCCTTGAAGAAGTAACAGCGGCCGGTAAATCGCAATTATCTGTAGCAGTGGGTGTTCCAACTGTAACGACTGCCGAGCAGGTTCCTGCATCCACATTTTGTGTAATATTATCGGGCCATGTAATTACAGGTGCTTGATCGTCATAGACATAAACATTGAACGAGCAGCAGGTAGAGGTCGTTGTGCCATCAGAAACAGTCCAGGTAATCGTGGTTGTTCCTCTTGGTAACACAGCTCCTGCCAAGGTGGAAGCTCCGTTAAAACTGTTTGCATAAGTTAATGTCGGTGGAGGAGTCGATGTTGTTGCAACATCAAACTCAGTTCCTTGAACTGTGTAGGTGCAAACACCCGTATCTGTATTTTTGGATTGGTTTCCGCGACAGGTAACTGGTGGATTGGATGAATTGCTGATGGTAACTGTCACATCACAAGAAGAAGAATTGAGGGCAGCATCTACTGCCGTCCATTTTATGACTGTTGATCCAAGAGGCAAATCAACTCCAGCTAAAGAAGACAATCCATTGTAGCTATTTGTATAAGTTGTAGGATTGGAACAATTTTCCCACATATCGGGTATAAATTCATTCCCTCTAACAGTATAATGATCGCCGGAAGGATCATCTGCTTCACGGCAAAAAGCAGTAGCTGGGCAGGTAATTGTTGGCGGCACATTGTCAGCAACGATCACTTTTTGAATTCTCGTATTTGTATTTCCGTGGATATCTTCGATGGTCCAGGTAACATCGGTCGTCCCGATCGGATACCTGGATGGGGCATTGTTATAATATGTTGAAACACCACAATTGTCTGATCTTGTAGGGATACGCAGGTCAACACCTGTTGCATAACACCCTGAATTATTGTTGGTGTTAATGTCAGCCTGGGGAGTGATTACCGGTTTCTCATTGTCGGTAACAAATACATAATAACTACAGGTACTGTTGTAAACTACACTATTGATAGTTTGGGTGGCGGTCCATTTAACCAAGGTGGTACCAAACGGGAATTCTGCCCCTGCTAAGGTGGAGGAGCTATTGAAGTTGTTTGTAAGCGTTGCGTCAGGGGTAGTTGAAGTGGCATTGAACTCAGTTCCTACAACGGTATAGTTGCAAAGACCTGTGGTAGTGTTTTTTGCCTGATCACCAACGCAGCTAATGGCAGGATGGCCATCGGCAACAATGTTTACGGTAACGGTACACGATGTGGTATTCCCTTTGCCATCGGTCGCAGTCCAGGTAATGTTATGCGCACCGACGGATAAATGTTCGCCGGTCAAAGTCATATTTGAGGTTGATGGGGAATAATCATGGGTATAGGTAAAGGTGCAGTTGTCGGTGGCATTTGGTTTAAACTCATCGGCACCCACAGTATAATAGGATTTCCCAAAATCGACAATACGGGTATATGGTGATACAGGACATGTAATTGTTGGGGCAGTATTGTCGGTAACAGTCACAGTTATTGTCTTTTTTGTTACGTTGCCATCGAGATCAGTGACTGACCATTCAACAGTTGTTTTACCTGCAGGGAATTGGCAACCTGCCAGGGTGTTGGTGTGTGTCGAGTCGTTCGTTATTGTGAAGAAATCGGCAGGGGTACAATTGTCTGTAATCGCCTGGGGGTCGAATTCGGTTCCTACTGCTGCGTAATAGCAACCTGAGGCGTTCATGCTTTTGGTATTCGGTGTCGATACCGTAAAATCCGGGGCTGTTTTATCTTGAACATTTACCTGGAACTGCATGGTTGCTATATTCCCCGAAGCATCGGTCGCAGTCCATACAACAACTGAAATACCTGTATAAAATTTGTAACCAGCCAAAGTGGACAGGCTATTCAGGTTATTTTTGAGTGTGCCTCCTGTGCAATTGTCACTAAATGAAGTCGCATCGAATTCTGTTCCATCGGTGGTGTAATAGCAAGATCCTGAGGATGCCTGTCTGGTTTGTTCAACTATAGTTGGTGAAATTACAGGGGCGATCAGATCGACTACCGTAATAGTAAAGGTACAGGTTGCCGAATTGCCATTTGTATCGGTTACTGTCCATACAACAGAGTGGGTACCAAGAGCCAAAACTATTCCGGCCAGTGTTGTGGATGCCCCACCTGAAGTGCCATCAAGGGTATAGGAGACCGTCAAACTACCGGTTACGTCGCAATTATCGCTCAATGAAGTCGGATTGAACTCTGCTCCGACAACTGTATAGCTACAACCTGTTACAGGACGCGTTTCGTTTCCGTTGCAGACAAAGCTAGGTGGCTGGTTATCGCTGACTGTGATCGTGAATGGAGAAGAAGTAACAGTATTGTTGCTTAAATCTTTGAGTGTCCAAACCACTGAATACGGAGTTGCCGACTTTAAAAGCTGTAACCCGGCCAATGTATTGGTTCCTGTAAAAACTGTAGCTCCATTATTTGTAATTACATAAGTGGGTTCCTGGGTCAGGCAGTTGTCATCTATCGCACTGAGGTCGAATTCTGTGCCTGGTACTGTAAAGTAACAGAGGGCTGGATCCGTTGAGCGGGGGTAGTTTCCCGAGGGTTGTGTAAATGTTGGATTTTGTGTGTCGGTAATTTTGACATAAACAGTACAACTAGAACTGTTTGTGCCGTTGCTTGCTGTCCACACAATTTGGTGGTTACCCGCCGGAAGTTGTTTTCCGGCGAGGCTTGTCGAGCCGTCGAACGAATTGGACAGGATCAACGAACAACTCATCGGGGCGGTTGCATCAAACTCGGTTCCGTCAACAGTATAATAACAGCTTCCTGTTGCGACATCCCTACTTAACGGTGATGCTAAAGAACTTATAGATTTACAAGTGATTACAGGGGCAGTAATGTCGCCAACGATGACCGAAAAACTCATATCGGTTATATGGCCGGCCGTATCGGTTGCGCGGTAACGGATCGCCGTCGTCCCTGCAGGGAAGGTACTTCCGCTTGCAAGGCCAAGGATCTGGCCAAATGTAGCTATGCCACAATTATCGGCAGCGGTCGGTGCAGTCCAGGTAACAACTGCCGAGCAAGTCCCGGCATCCACATTCTTTGTAATATTGCTGATTGTTGTGATTGTCGGGAAATCATCGTCTGTAACGATTACATTAAAAATACGCGTCGATGTGTTGGTGCCATCGGTTGCGGTCCATGTGACCACATTCGTGCCGGTAAGAAAATTAGTGCCAGCCAAACTTCCCGTACCACTTGCGATAGTAGTAGCCACTGTTACGGCATAAGTTAAGGTGGGTGTAGTACAGTTATCGGTTGCCGTAACATCGAACTCAGTGCCTACGGCAGTGTAATAACAATTTGGGTTGTCTGTATTTCTGTTCTGGTGCGATTTTGCCGAAATCACCGGTGCCTGCAAATCCTTTACAGTTTTGGTGAAGATTAAGGTTGTTGCTGCCACATTCCCACTGGCATCTGTAGCTGTCCAGGTTATCTCGTTGGCACCTTTTAACAATTGTTTCCCCACAAGCGAGCCGGTGCCGCTCAATGTTGTTGCACCGGTTACTGTATAAGATAAAACTGTACCTATACAATTATCTGTAACTAAAGGATCTAAATCTGAGCCTGAAACAGTATAATAACATAAACCTATGCTTGTATTCAAATCTGAAGTTACGGTTCCCGCGGTGGCGGCAAGTACCGGTAAAATATTGTCAACAACCGTGACTGTGGCATTGCAGGTACTGCTTTTCCCGGCAGCATCTTTTACGGTCATGACCACAGTATTTGCACCTTTGTTGGCGCAATTAAAACTGGTTTTGCTGAGCGTAATATTCAGGCTTCCCTGTGCAGTACAATTATCGCTCGACCCATCGTTCACATCACTAACCACTAGAGTTGCAATACCCGATGAGTTCAAATAAATGGTGGCAGGTTTACAAACTGCCGTTGGAGGCGTATTGTCTGCTACGGTAACTGTAAACGAACATGAATTCTCGTTAAGCGCGGCGTCTTTTACCGTGTAGGTAACAGTCGTTGTCCCTGAAGGGAAAATGTCACCCGGTAAATGTGATTTAGTCCATACGAGATTTCCGGATAATGTGCAATTATCAGCAGCAGTAGGTTCAGTCCACGAAACAACCGCAGTACATGTTGTTGCTGGTGAAGTAATATTTGATGGGCAACCGCTGATTATCGGCTTTTGATTGTCGGTAACCGTAACTGTAAAAGTCCAGGGCAGGCTCTCATTTCCCGCTGCATCTCTGGCCGAATAGGTCACAGTAGTTACACCTGATGTAAAGGTAGCTCCAGGTAAATGGGATTTTGTCCACACAAGGCTTCCCGAAGCTGTACAGTTGTCGGTGGCAGTTGGCTCGGTCCACGAAACCACTGCGGTACATGCTCCGGCACTGCTGGTCCGTGTAATGTTGGCGGGAACAGTGCTGATCACAGGTTTCTGGGCATCGGCAACTGTTATTTTAAAGGTACATGTTTCTGTATTTGCCGGCGATGCTGCATCGGATACTGTATAAACAACTGTAGTTTCCCCAATATTAAAGGTTTTTGTCCCGATAAGGCCACTTCCGCTCCCGGTTGTTGCACCGGTCAAAACATAGGCAATAGTTGCCCCGGCACAATTATCGGTAAAAGTGGCTGCCGGAACAGTAACACTGGCTGTACAGGCATTCAGGTCGGTGTTTGCCGCAATATCGGATGGACAAGAGGTAAAGACTGGCTTTTCGTTATCGGTAACGGTTACCGTAAAACTTCGTGTGGCAGTCCTCGACGATGCATCGGTAACGGTATAAGTAATATTGGTTACACCTATATTAAATGTATATGTACCAATTTGCCCATTTCCGGTGGCGGTGGTGGCCGTGGTCATGGCCCAGGAAAGGGAGAAACCTGTGCAGTTGTCGGCAAAAGAAACATTAGGTACGACTACGCTAGCCGTACATGCACCAGTTGCATTGTTTACCGAAATATTGGGTTGTGTACCAATTGTCGGATTCTGGGTATCGGTTACTGTTACTTTAAAACTACAGGATGTTTTCAGTCCGGCAGCATCCGTGGTTTCGAAGGTGTTGGTTGTTTCACCTATTGGGAAAAAGGATCCTGAGGCTAGCCCGGCAGTTTGTGAAGTTGAAACGCCTGTGCAATTGTCTGTCCCTACAGGGGCAGTATAAGTCACGATAGCCCCGCAAGATGCCGCATCTGCATTTTGGGCAATATTCGAGGGACAGGTGATCGCCGGTGCCTGGGTGTCTTTTACAGTTACTGTAAAAGTACAGGTGGAGGAACTGTTTGAACTTTGGTCAGTTGCTGTGATAGTGACCAACTGTGTCGAATTATGGCCGTCGTTTAAAACCGTACCGGCAACAGGCGATTGGGTCAATGTTACGCCTACAGATCCGCAATTGTCGGTGGCGGCGATGCTCAATGTTGTGATATAATCGGGAAGAACAGCGGTGCAAACTCCAGCACTCATGTTTAAATCCCGATCGGCTGGGCAATTAGTGACCGCTGGAGCCTGTTTGTCCAAAACTGTGACCGTGAAAGAGGCCAAGGTTGCAGTGTTGCCACTTGTGTCGTAGGCTTTCCAACTGATGATATTTGCCCCTTTGGCAAGATGGATTGTCGAAAGGGTCGTTGTAGCATCTGTCCCTACTTCTGCCGCACCATTAATACTATAGGTGCGTTTCAGTATCCCACAGTTATCGGTTACCGATGTTGGGTCGAACTCCGCACCCGAAACTGTATAATAACATTGTCCGCTGTCGGTATTTTTGTTGCCGTTTGCGGCTGTTCCGGTTATAACAGGATTTTCAACATCCTTAACCGTCACTGTAAAAGTACATGTTTGAAAATTCCCTGATGCATCGGTGGCAGTAATGGTCACCAATTGGGTCGAATTATGGCCTCCTGACAGCGTAGCACCCAACAAAGGGCTTTGTGTTTTAATGATCGAACCGGTGGCCGTGCAATTATCGGTGGCAACAGCACTTGCAGTATAATCAGGGATTGTTGCATTGCAACTTCCCGAATTGGTATTCAAATTCTGGTTAGGAGGGCATGTCGTAATCGTTGGTTTTACATTGTCGATACCCACCGTAACCGCTTTTGTTAGCGTACAATATGTTGGAGAAATGCCAATCGCCCTTACCGTATAGGAAGTGGCTGCGGCAATAGTGGCAACGTAAGGCATATCCCCCTTTTTTGTCGTGTTTGCCTGGTCCCACAACTCGTAGGTACTGCCATTTGTGGCTGTGGCCGAAATTGTAAAGGCAACATTCGGACATACAGAAGAGCCGCCATTTATCGTTTCCACAATGGCCGTTGGCATGGGGTTAACTGTAATGACAACTGTTGCAGGATCAACGGGCAACGAGCCTCCACCAAAAGTTACACTCACCAAATGATAGGTCTTTGTTGTTGTAGGGTAAACGGTAATTGCCTGGTCACCAGAATCACCGCTTGTATAGTTATTTACAGTAAAGGTTGTTGTGCCATCGCTGTATTGCACCGTATAGGGCCCAAATCCACCTCCGGCGTTTACTGCTAGGGTAGTACTTCCGCCATTGCAAATTGTAGCGTTCCCTACCCTATAAAGCAGTGCATCCTGCCCAATCGCTTCTTCCGAAAGGCCAGAAATCATCAACAATGGCAATACCAAAACCTTCAACAGTCGGGATATGTTGACCGAAAGCAACCAATGCCTAATTTCTAATATTGACTTTATCATACGCACATTTAGCAATAATTATGCTGCCAAAAGGCAACTGTTTTTTCTCTTTATTTTTTCGCAGCGTACATCACAATCTTGTTGCTGACTACGTACCCAACGCGGGACAAAATTGTATTTTATCGATAAAAACCGTAAAATAAACAATACTTTTGAACGAATCCTCAAAGAAAGCAGAGGAAGCAACGACATGATATAAACCATTTTTCCGTACCCTAAAGGTATTGGAAGATTTAAAACGCTATCATTGAAAGTAGATTTTTTTTGTAATCTTCCTGTTGTCAGATAACCCAATAGACAATGACTATATAATTGATATATAATTATCAACAAATTTGGAGACTGCATATTTTGTTCGGTAATTAGAATTTTACCGTTAGAGAATAAATCCAATTGGCCATCATAACCGATTATAAAATTAGTCCTATCCATGAAACGTTTATATCTAATTCTTAAATAAAAATGATTGTTCAAAGAAATCAATCCTTTGAAATTGATTTTGTACAAATGTATCAGGTTTTTAGATTTACCGTTTTTTAAAACAAAAAATATTTAAATGTTTTAAAACATGTTTTTAAGGCTGATGTCAATTTTTCAAAAACACCATTTTTTGACTAAAGTTTCTCTAAATATGGACCTTATTTAATGAAAGTGATATTATTCCATTGTCTAGGTTATTATTTATTGAAATATTTTACTGTTTCTATGCTTTTACTGTAAGAATATTTTATACTTCTATCTTGCCTCAGTTTTTTATTATAGAATGTGCGGTAATATTGCAATCATGATTGCTACTTATGTCAACAATAGAATATATATTTTATGTATGAAAATGATTTTTGGCATTTAAAGAAATTTCTAAATAGTTGACATTTTAAGGCTGCAATAATGAGAGATTGGGTCCATTTTTTGATTATTCTGTGTCGGGCACGATTTCCGCAATTGCGTTTTCTATTTTGTTGAAATTACCATCATGAATTAAAATAAACAGTTATTTGATTTATTTTGGAAGTTTGATCATCAATTCATTAAATATTTATTTTTCCCTAGTACCAAAATATTATATTTATTTTTCTTCGTTTTTGGTGCGTGTCGTTGAAATCTGTCAATTTACCCTAATAAACAGCTCATTTTCATAAACTCATCAATTGAAATCCTTCATTTTTTTTGTTTTTTTGTTTTTCCCCAATTAAACGCTATAAGTATTAATACTAAAATACTCTAAAGAAAAGGCCGAATTATTAAAGGTAACTCGTTTTTTTTTTATTAGGCTTGTTTTTGAAATATATTGTATATATTCGCAAAATTATTTTGGGCATAACTTAATAGATTCTGAATTATTTTGGAGAATTTAGAAATTTTTTGAAACAATTACAGACAGTTTTCGTAAATTTGAAGAACTATTGAAAAATGGAATTATACGATGAAGTTTAAAGTGTTTAAATTGAGCGTTTTACTTATTTTGGTTGTAGGTTGGAATTCGTTGAATGCACAACCCACCGAATTAACTGCCGTTCCGGCTACTGGGGGCGATTTGACGGGAAGCGGGGGATCCATCAATTACACAATTGGTCAAATAATTTATACGACTAATTATGTTGCGGGTACTGGAAATGTTGCGCAGGGTGTACAGCAGGCTTATGACATATCGGTTATATTTAATTATGCTGGCATTGATGCAGGCGTCTACCCCAATCCGACGACTGACTACATAATTGTTAAAATTAACAATTTTGATATAACCGATCCCAATTATCAGGGATTGCATTATTACTTATACAACTTAAATGGAAAGCCTCTTGGGGACGGTGAGATTTTGGGCGGTGAAACTACGCTACCAATGGGTCAATACCCTTGTGCAACTTATATATTAAATATTTTGAAAACTGTAAATGGATCCACAAACGAAAAAATATCGTTTAAGATTATTAAATATTAAATAAATTCACAACAATATATTACAAAAAATCAGAATACTCAGACTAATAAATTTAAGCCATGAGAATAAGAATCCAAAAACGTAACGTTATACTGACCTTGGTGTTGGTTTTGCTGCTTTTTAGCTCTGCAATTTTTGCACAAGTACCGCAAAAGATGAGTTATCAGGCTGTTATTAGGGATGCCAGTAAAGCACTGGTCACGAATAAAACAATTGGGATGCGCGTGCGCATTGCGCAGGGGACCCAATCCGGAACGATTGTTTATACAGAAACGTTCTCACCTACAACCAATATTAACGGCCTTGTTTCGTTAGAAATTGGGGGTGCAGCGGGGTTTAGTGCAATTAATTGGGCGAATGGACCTTATTTTATTTTAACCGATGCCGATTTGACAGGAGGTTCCAATTACACAATATCGGGTTACAGTCAATTGGTTAGTGTGCCATATGCATTATATGCCAAAACGGCGGAATCACTATCTGGCACCATAACTATTCCGAGTGGGTCAACCCTTCCCGCAGTCGTTGGCCCAACAGGAAGTTTCTTTTACAATACAACTTCCAATATATTATATGTTTCTAATGGAACTACCTGGTTGCCAATATCTACTGATGGTTCAACTCCAAGTGGGACAACTTTCCCTACCCCAACTGCCGCAGGAGACCTATTCTTTAATACGTCTTCAAAAAATTTGTACTATTGGGACGGAACAACCTGGAAATTGACCTCCAATATTCCGAATGGCACTACTCTTCCTGCAGTTGCATCATCTTTAGTGGGAGATCCATTCTTTAAGACCGACACAAATGCCTTTTATATTTTTAACGGCACTTCATGGAACATGATCAACGGCCTTTCAAGTACATTGGCAAATGGTTCCCTATTTGTTGGAAACGCTTCTAATGTTGCAACGCCAACTACAAAAGCGAACATTCCGTTAAGTGGGTTTGGTGCTGCAACTGCCGATGTTTCGTTAGGGAGTAAAAATATTACCAGTCTGGCTGCTCCTTTGATCGATACTGATGCAGCTAACAAGGCTTATGTCGATGCCAAATCGGCTACTACTCCCAGCGGTCCAACGCTTCCTGCAGTTGTAG
>JBAXWR010000246.1:0-11237 GCA_037128295.1 Mariniphaga sp. | reverse complement strand
TTTCCAGCGTTTGGAACATTCAATTCAGCGATCATGGTGATGTTTCCAGCCGTGGTTTGATACTTGGGCAAACCATCATCTACAATAAAAGCTGATTTTGTGGAACTGCTTGGAATCGTTAACTTGCCTGCTTTAGAAACATTTATCATATAACCTTTCCCAGGTTCGAGATAATCAAGGCTACCCATCCAGCCAATAACATTATCGTAAACAGCAAATTTTTGTTGCGATTTAATCATGTCGTTGGTTGACAAGGTTAAGGAAGACAATGCTTCTTTTACGCTAACCTGCTTTTGCGATGGAAAACCGAGCCAATTCCAGCCCGAAACAATGTTTATGTTTATTGTGTCGGATATCAGCTTTAATCCTGAAACGGAGAAGCTTTTTTGTGAAGCAGAGTTAACCTTATACATTTCTTTGTAGTTCAAGGCTTTTAATGTTCCTGACCAACCATAATCGGTGCTATATTGGGCAAATGAAGAGGAAGATTTCAGCATATCGCCTGAGGTTGGCAACATATTTTTCACCGCTTCATTCAAATTGTTGAAATTATTGTTGCTTACATACAACGATACCCATGTCCAGTTTTTATTCAGGTTGATGACTTGTTCAATATTTGTAACCGCTTCAAGTATTTTGGGGTTACTGCTTGAACCATAGATCGCATTGGACTGGAACATGAGTTTGGGCGTTACATCGGGATATACCTCGCCAGTGCTTGCATCATATACCTTGAAGGTAATTTCATTGCCTGACTCATTGTTATCGTAGATGCTCATAAAAACAAGATAATTGTTTGAGCCGGGCATATATTGTACATTCGCAACACCACGACATTCGCCCTGGATGAAAGCGGCCACTTTGTCTTCAGGATCGGTAGAAAAAACACCGCCAATTTTCAATTGTCCGATCAGGTTTGAAGTAAATTCATAGTTTCCGGTTGTCACTGTCCAGGTCGGTTCAGTGCCGTTCACTTTTAAGTTTACGTTCAACCTTTCCTTATAGCCTACAGAAGAAACCAATTGTAGGTCGCGGCTATATTTTCCAATGTTTACAAACGATTTTGCTGTAATGGTAACCTGGGTGGTTTGCTGTGGCAGCAAGTCGCCGAATTGTGGTGAAACATCGAGCCAGTCGGGAATATTCTGTATTTCAAAGTTTTCGTTGATACCGCTCTTGTTCATAATATTTACGGTAACTTTCTTCTCTTCCGAAATGTGCTTTAGTATGTTCAAATCTGCAACATCCCAAACCACCTGGTTTTTATCGACAAAAGCCGTCCAGGTAGCTGTTGAGTTCATCACATTGTTATTCAGATCCTTAACTTTTTTGATTGAAATATCTAAGATAACATTTTCAATTTCGGCAGCATCAACACTTGGAGTGATAATTACGTTGTCGTCATTCACAACGTAATCAAAAGGAATGGATACCTCGGGGCGATGTAGCTTAATCTTGGGACTTTCGCTGGTAAATGCAGCAACATTCAGGGTCATATTTCCGGCAATTGCATTGTCGTCTTTGGTAAGATTATTTAATGTCTGATTTGAAATTGACGGATCGGCAATCGTTACATCTTCAAAAGGGAAATAGGCTTTCAGACCAAACTCATTGCAATTTAGGGCATGATTTTTCAGACGTTCTATTTGTGAAACCGTTCTGGCAGAGTTCCAAAAACGCAGTTCATCTATGACCCCCGTAAAAAACGCATCGTAATAATCAGTTTGTTGGCTGTAATACCAACGTGCCCCAACTACCATTTTTGAACCACCGAAGCCTTTAAACTGACTTACCGCTGAAGTTTTTACTAAACTACCATTGATAAAAACAGACAAGTATCCACGACGATTGAGGGACATTGCAAAATGCTGCCAGTTGTTATCGAGATAATTTGTGGCATCAAAAGCAACTGAAGTGCCATTATTTTGAATTTCAATAAACTTATTGGCCTTAATGGTAAGGTTCCATGCATTTTCATTGCCTGTTCCATCACTTTTGCCATTCGACAATAAACACATATCGGTAGCTTTTGCTACAGTTTTGAACCAAAATTCGATGGTCAAATCGGAGGTTTTGTTGAAAACCATATTTTCAGTAGGCACAATACCATATCCTGTTCCGGTTAAAGCCAAAGCTTTCCCATTTCGGCTAACATTCCAGGTGGCATTTACTTCCCCATTTCTACCAAATGCCTTATCCTGAGCTGTTTTTCCAGTGGCATCATTCATTTGCCATAACCCGTAAAGACCTTGTTCATAACCATTTAGCACTTTCGATTTATTTGCTGAAATATCCAATTTTGAGAGAGCTGTGTTCCAAATACGTAATTCGTGCATATTTCCATTGAACGCAGTTGCATCAAAGGGGCAATATCCTGCATAAAGAATTGCCTCAAGAGCGGCATACGAATTGGTTTCCAATAATTTTTCTTCGGTTGTGCTGCCCGAACTTACAATAATCGTTATTGATGGTTCATACTGATCGTCGCCTTTATTATACACACAGGCATAGTGGTTCCATTCGTTGAGCGAGGCATAAGTATTGGTAGATGTTAAAACATCTTTACCCAACCGGAAAACAAAATTGTTTGACTCATTAAAACCTATCCATAAACCCTCATTGGTATTTCCAAGCGAAACAAGACATTCTTTGCCGATGCGGTCGCGTTTTCCCCAGAATTCAATGGTAAAGGAGGTGTAATTCAGGTTTATTCCATTGCGGACAAGCATGTTTTGTACCACACCATCGAAATGCAGACTGGCATCGTGCAAAAGGCTTGGGCTTGCAATCAGATCTGTGCCGTTGGTAATTCCACGGACATCGATATAATCGGGATGTGAGTAAAGGTCGCCCGAATTAATGTCCTCATTGAATACAATGCCTATCTCATCACCGGAAGAAAGTACGCCATCCGCAGGCTGTGGAGCTCCGAATGGTCGGGGGTTTACGCGGTCGATGATACCAGTCAGTGGTGGGGTTATAAATTCCGAACCATCGTTGCAGGAGCTTTTCAGGAACAACTGGTACGTGCCATCATTGAGATTGCCCAATGGAAAATTGTAATCTATTGAGGTTTTGCCATTTATCCAGGCTTTGGGTTCCGATGCACTATTAAAGTCGGCTTCATTCTTATAGAAAACCATTTGCGTTGTACGTGGTGAACCGGGTATAGCATATTGGAACGATAGGGATTTGAACTTGGTACTATTGAGATTATATCCTGTTATTTGAAAACTCAATGTATCGTTATTGCTCACATTGGCCGTCCATTTGTCATAAACCTTCCCGAATTTTACATTTGTACATGTTGGGGTAAAATGGGCTGAAATAAGCACTGAATCAGCAATGTCGCTAACTATATCAGCAGGATTGAACTGGCATTGTGAAGACAATATAACCCTTATATTGTCATAGTTATTTACATCTTGTTTTCCTTTGAGTACGGTCAATGTTTTATTTACTGTTTTACCGGAAGGAATCAAAATAGATTTGCCTGTGCCTGACATCGGTACGCCGTCCATTGACACAATAGCGCCATCAGGATTTGATGATGCGTCAACTAAAAGAGTGTACCAAAGGTCAAGATTAGCTTCTGAATTATTTGTAAGGCCTATTTGGAAAACAGCAGGATCGGTTTCGGGAACACCAGCCATAATGTTGTTGGCAACCGAAATACCCGGTACCTCAATTTGCATAGTAGCCTGACTAATGATTGTACCCGGATTGTAATAATTTGTGTAAGTAGCCCCTTCGTACGGACAGCTTGTCTGCCCTCCCCTTGTGGCGAAAACGGGTCCAAAGTTGCATATGGTATCTTCCTTTATATCAACCGATAAATAGTCGCCCATAGAACTTTCCTCTAATGTAAAGCTCACGTTTGATGTGTTTGTTTTACCATTCGTAAGATTCTTGCTTTTATCAAATGTAAATCGCTGTTCCAATTCAAATGAAAATCCTTTATTATTTGCCACAAAGCCAAATTCCCCGGCCAGATAAGGCGAAAGTGTACATTCATACGTTTCGGTGGTATTTTCAGTGCTTTCCTTTTGTAAACTTGAGCTATAAACAGCGCCTGCATCAAAAGATATATTTTTAGGAAATTTTCCAGAGGGCATACTCGTCACTTTACAGTATTCATTGCGCTCCAACACTTTCTTCCAGGATATGATCTGATTATTGTAATATCTGACGGAGTCAACAACATTATTATTGGCAGGATTATCGAACGTATAACTTGGACCATTGTATTTATCACCGGCCCTATCGCCCCAGACAATTTTATCATCGTTGTTTGATAAAAATTTATCGTCACTACTATCCGCTATCCTTAAGGTATAATACTGTTTATTCTTGTCATACACGTCATTACGTATCTTTATTAAATCTGGAATCAAAAAATTCTCAATATGGTTAAGCGTGTAAGTGAAAGTGGTACTGAACTCATTACCCATGTAAAGACCTTTCTTTTTGCAGATTGTATAATTATTGCCACCAATTGTAACCGGATTAAGAGATTCTGCATCCGTTGGTACATCGCCCACCCTGACTATTTCTATAAACCTTGAAGCACCATACAGGATATTTGTACCATGGCCGACAAATACGTCACCCATTGCGCCTACATAAGAAGGATCGGTACTGGTTTGGATGGATTGATTAATTGCAATTGTCAGACTGTTTTCAGATTCGTTCCCCCATGCAGTGCTGTGATCGAAACCAACTGCTACATCCCGGGTTAAATCAAGGTCAAGTCCGATACTAAAAAATGGTGTGCCTGACTCTGTTTCTATTTTATTACCCAAATGGAAAGTTGCTTTTTCGGAACCCGACCAACCTTTTTTTGATGTAGTAGTTACAGTAGAAGTTTTGGTGAATCCTTTTTCCAACAATGCAAAACTACTTGTTCCGGGAGGATCGCGAAGTACATAATCAATTTTATCCGGCCCTTTGGTCACAAAATTGTTGCCCATAGGAATATTCCCCGAAACATACCCTTCCAATGGTGACTGCGACCAATCGTAATAATTCTCCCCAATCTTCAGTTTTATTTCCATCTTTTTGGTAAACGGATTTGCCAGATTTGGCAACCCGCCAAAGAAATCGTATTGTACTTTTCCATCTGCATTCAATCTGTACAAAGATTGGGAAGCATCATTGGAACATTCGTTAATTATAACGACATTTCCATCGGAAACTGGCACTGTATCAATTACTTGTTTATTTGGGTTGTCGCTGTTGGTGTATTGCTCAAAGGCACTGATATCGAATTGGTATGCCCGTTCCTGAGAAAAAACAGGTTTACCAAAAGCATATACAGCTTTCTTGTTTGCGACTGTGGCTATCCGAATCGTATCCGCAACGCCTACGTTTAAAATATACAACGAATCACCAAGAATGGGCGAACCATCGCTGCTGTTTACGATGATTTGTGGCGTTGAGCGCCATATCCAGTCTTTTTGCTTATTATAAACGAATGCTGTATCAATATAATTACTCCCGTCTTTGCTTTTAATTGTGTCGATGGTATATTGTTTGTCAAAGCAATCGGTCAAGGTTATAATTTCAGCTTCATTGTTGAGGAAATTATAAGTGTTGTTGACTTTTACCGTTGTAATCTTATATGTTTCGGGATTAAGCTCTATCTGGTACAAACCTGTTCTTGGGTTTGTATATATGGTAGTATCCGTTTTTTCGTTCCTCAATGAATATCCCTTTTCAGTTGTAAAGGTAATCTGGCAGACACCAATATTATTTTTTGTCGTATCAACCTTTGAACCAATAGGTTTAGCTTGTTCAACCGCGCCACCAACTACTCTTCCGGCCAATTTTACGAGTGTGTTGTCCAAAAATTTCAATCCATAAATTGGTTCGTTAAAATAAAATTTGGTTTTAACTGTTCCCGAGCTTTGAAGTGGGTAATAAGCAGAAACAAAAGTATGCCCAGATTTTTCTACAGTAATATAATGATTACCAATTGGTACTTGTATATCGAAACCACCATTGGCATCGGTCATTACGGTACTGTTGTCGGCGCTCTGAATAAAATTGCCATCAATCTTCACAAAAGCATCTTTAACAGGCATATTGGTTTTTTCGTAATACACCGAACCCGTTACACGGAAAGCTGAAATATCCGTGAAATCGATATTGTTGTGTATAGGTGTATTGTCACTGATGAATAAATTTAGATTGGTTGGGTCAAATACATGAACACCTAGTATCGGCGAAATAGAAAAAATCTCACCATCGCCTGAGTAACGGATACCTTTTATGATGTAATTACCGTTTTTATCGGAAATGCCCGAAGGGTGCAACTGTGAAAATGAAGGCGTTTGTGATGACCATTCCGGCAGGTTGGCACTTTGGGCATATAGGTTTACTTTGTTAAATTCAGCACCTGTTTTCGATACATCGTACGTATAATTTCCATAATTTTCATCGAAACGCCAATAAGCAATCAAACCTGGTTCTGAGCCGGTAAGAATTCGCTTGTAGTCTTGTTTGATTTCGGCATCGGTTTTGGCGCGTTTCCAAAGACGGGTCTCGTCAATATTTCCATAGAAGGATAGGTCCTGTGTTAGCCACGAACTACCACCAATCTGAATTTTCTGCTTTGTGACGTCAGTTCTAGCCCATGGCCTTGTAGGACTGTAAGTTGCAGAACCGATTGGTTCACCATTCAGATAAAGAGCCAGCCTTCCATTTGTAATATCAAGTGTGAAAGCCAGATGATACCATGTTTCTTCTTGTAATATTTTATCAGCCGATACAGTTGCCAAGGGTGTTTGGGCACCTAAATCAGCAGCCTGATTGTTCAAAGTTACGATTGGGCGCATGTTTACCAATGCCAGGTAAAGCATGAGATTATCTTCGGCAAAAATAACTTTTCGATACCCTGAATTAGATAATTCGGGTTTTATCCATGTTTCAAAAGAAATGGAATTATATACCAAAGAATCAGTAGTCATGGCATTGGCAGGATCGGTGAGCATCAGCTTGCTTTGACCATTGAAATACATACTGGAAGTTGGAACAGGATTGTCGGTATCAACAACAACCTCAGCACCTTCTACAGCATTGCCACCGGTGAATGATATTTTCCCACTGACAATACCGGTGCTGGTGCGGAAACCTATGGTCTTTAATGTATCAGAAACTACCTGCTCCACATCACAATGACCTGTGGCACGAATCAAATACTCATACAATTGGTTTGCATCGGTAGTCAGGTCCGGATAGCTTGTTGCATTTGAATTTGAAATGGTGGTGAGCAGTGTAAAAGTTTGGCCGGGTTTACGCCGGTAAATTTCAAAATTTTCCACACTAGCCTTTTTGTCAGGGTTGACAGTCCAATCTAAATCCACCTTTTTGTTAAAATAACCTTTAGAACCTTCAAAATGAGGTGAACTGTTGTAAGTGAATACATTGTTGTACTTTATAGGAACCTTGGCAACGCTCGATGCTCCCGACAGTATTGCGCCACAAGAATTGTACGCTTCAATTTTATATTGATAATTCACACACATATTCGCTTGCAGGTCTGTATATGAACGAGAATTGACAGCTATTTCACTTTTTAGCAGCTCGTAATTGCCACCATTCGTGTTTCGGTAAATACGGAACGCTGTTGCAGGTGCACCCGATTGCGTAAAACTCCACGAAACTACCATATTGCCACTACTAACAGAGGATGTTACTGCTGTTGGAGGGGTGGTACATGATTTATTTGGAGTGCCGTTAATTTGTGCGCTAAAATTCTCGCAACCGTCGCCAGCCACATCAATTCTGTAAGTTATTGTTTTTCCTAAAGAATCGGGCTGAACCGTATGTGTGTAATCTGTAACTGTAAGACCATCTTTTATAGTTTTCCATGCCCCTGTACCAATTTTTGCCTGTATCCAATAGCTTCCAGATGCAGGCGATAGGGCATCCCACTGTAATTTCACCACACCGGAACAATTTCCTGTAGAAGCATCTTCCAACACCCTCAGGTTTTTTACCTGTGGATATTTCGCCAACGAGGTAGTAATATGGGCATCAGTTAAGTTTTCATACGTATCTGCTTCATAATATCCGTTATTGGTAACGAGAGGATTAGCTGAATTGTACCACATGGTACGCATGAAATAAACGTAATTGACTCCGGGAACAAGATTTGGATCCGAATCTATATAATAATTGTCATTGGTTCGGCAAAGCAATGTGCCCCAACCTGGATCGCCATCTTTTTTGCGGTAAATCCAGTTTGTTGAGTAGGTGGTGCCGCGAGTCCAGTCCAGTCGGATATTGTCGCAGTTGCGTGTAGCCCTCAATCCATAAGATCGTACAGGTAGGGCAGGGTGAAATTCGGTGGTTGAACGGGTGATGCCGCTTTCAACCATACTTTTATCGGCTGTGGTGGAATAAATATCTGAAGCTCCGGTGAACATATTGATTTTCAAATAGTCGTACAAGAAACTACTCCCCGGTTTGAAAGTATTTGCACCATCAAATGTTTTATTCCACACATAGCCTATCTCACTATCTGTAAGTTTATGTCCGCTCCAAATCCTAAATCCTGAAATATATCCTTTGAAATCGTTGGCCCGGTTTGTATGGTCGCCAATGGTAACATGGTACCAGGGAATATCGCCAAGTGTAAAGGCAGCTTCAGATACTTTCGTACCATTGATATACAAGCGCATAGTAGATTTATCATAGGTAATCGCTATATGTTTCCATTTATTTTTAAAATCGGCATCATAGTTTATCCTGTAGGTCCTAAGTTGGTTATATTCATCGTTTATTTGTATAGCCCAATCGGTAAGAGAATATTTTTCAAAATAAACCCACATTGCACGGGATGATTGTGGCGGGGATGTATAAGTATAAGACGAAAAAATCACATAAAATTGACTCGGTTCTGACGGTTCCCATGTACATTTGACCCATGTATCTATGTCAAACTCTTTGTTTTCCATCCATACGGTTGGGTTCTTTGTTTCGCTTTCGTTCGAGCCTTCCCTGATTTCCACATACGAGTTATCCCCTGTGAAATACGGAATATTTGTCCATGGTTTCTGGGTTTGGTTCTCGTTGATGCATGTTTGCGCATACCCCTGCGAATACATCGCCAAAAAAATAAAAACTAGCAAAATCGTTGCCCAATTTTTCAAATCAATCTGCTTTTTCATAGTACCCAAAATTTAAGTATATCGTGTTGTTTGTTTGAATTCGTCTTGAAAAAAAAATCTAAAAGAATATTATTTGATAAAATTACTCCATCAAAAAACATTCTGATTAAGGGGAAACCTGTATTTTAACTAAGGGTAAACCCTTAGTTTTAACCAATCAAAAAGTTCATCAGCAATATCTTTTGATCTGTTTTTGGGTATATTTGACAAAATTAAAATTTGGTGCTTTCTGAATAATAGTTGGATAGTCAAATTTGATTATCAGATACTTACTAAACAAAAACAGCATTCGGGCATGAAAAGAATTTTCAACCTTTATTTTTTTCTGGTTTCATTCGTCCTGTGTTTTGGCGCGTCTATGCAAACAGTTGGACAGCAGGTTGTTGGAGAATCCGAATTCGACAGCATCTATCAAAAAGGTTTTAGCAGGCTAAATTCGAACATCGTTGTGTCTGTTGAATGTCTGAGAAAATTGGAATCACTCCATTTCCAGTTATCTCCGGTTCAAAAGGCAAAGACCAATTTTTTAAGGCTGAAAGTTATTTCCAGCAATTCAGAGGAGGCAAAAGCTTTGGAAAACAAGTTGTTCGCAGCACCCTACTCTCTTGGGCAAGACGATGCATTGGTTTATTCGGCTCGAAAGCTCCTTGAAAAATCGATGCCCGACAAGGCTATTCCCCTTTTGATGGATGCGCTTGATACAATTGAAAAAGGTTCCGATAAGGCCGACTACTGCATCATCAACCTGTGCGAAGCCTACAGGGAAAAGCAGGAATATTCGAAGGGCATTGAGATGTTGAAGGATATTTTGCTCAACAGAAAAACACTTTCAGATGAAAATAAGGCATTTGCCTACAACCGTCTGGCTGCCCTCTACAACGAATGGGGTTATCCAAAAGTAAGCTACAACGATTCTGTGGATAAATATTCTGAATTGTGCATTCACCTATCCGAAAAAATAAAAAGCCAATCAAACCTCGGACTCTCACAAAATGAACTTAGCTTTCAATACCTCAAAAAGAACCAATATGACAAGGCACTTGGTTTGTCCAAAAAAGCCGTAACGAATTTTAAAGAATCCGGGATGGTGTTCAGTGCAATGAACGCGTTAATTAACCAAAGCAACATTTATAAAGGTCTGAAAGAATACGACCTTTCCCAAAAAGCGGTTGAAGAGGCAACTGAGCTTTGCCAGATCGAAGAAAACAGGAATCTTTTCATGCGGTTGTACCTTCAATTGAGCAATATCAGCTACTCGAACGGAAAATATAAGGATGCTTGTGATTTTTTGACAATCAGCCGCGAACTACAGCTCGATTTTTTCAGGGACAGGATCAATGTCCAGATCAACGAGCAATCGGCCAGGTTTGATTTATTGATGAAGGAACAAAAAATCAGGGAAGAGGAACAAAAAAACGAATTTCACAAGAAACAGATCTATTTCCTTATCTTGACAATGATTGTTTTGTGCATTGCTACTATTGCCAGTTTTTTCTATTTTCGGATAAAAAGAAAGGAGATTCTTAAACAGAAACTGATCGAAGCAGTGGTTGCAACAGAAGCTTGTGAACGAAAACGCATTGCCAGGGACCTACATGACGGATTGGGCCCGGTTATTTCGGCGATCAACCTCTATTTTCAAGCCTATCTGGATGCTGAAGATGAGGATAAGGAACCTATCGGGAATAAAATGCAATTGGTAATTTCAGGCGCAATTGACGAAGTTTCCCGGATTTCACACAATATCAGCCCACATGTACTTGTAAATCATGGATTGATTACGGCTTTAAGTAATTTTATAGCACCTATGATGAACAGCGGTAAAACAAAGGTGGAGTTTACATTCGATTCCTCCGGGCGGTTTGAAATGAACAAAGAATTATCGGTATATCGCTGTATTACCGAATTGCTCAACAATACGATGAAACATGCCGGTGCCTCACAGATTAATATTGACATCAAAAGCACGGAAAAGGTGTTGCACGTTTATTATTCCGACAATGGAAAGGGATTTGACCCCAGCTTGGTAAAAACTGAAGGAATTGGCCTATCAAATATTAGAAA
>JBAXWR010000245.1:0-11255 GCA_037128295.1 Mariniphaga sp. | reverse complement strand
TCCATAAAATATGCCAAAGTTGGCGTTACTTTCGCCGATTACCGTTCCAGCTAAAACACCTGCTCCGAGATTAAATTTATCTTTTACTACTGGAACAGAATATTTTAAGGTAAACCAGGCAGGAGTAGAACCTCCGCCAAACAGGAATAATGGCACGGTTCCGATTGCGCCCGAAAAATGATCAGTAAACCCGTAAACTGCCTGATTGAAAAAGACCCATACATTTTGGTAGTAACCCTCACCCTTTTTCAGACTATAAGCATTTGGTGTCCAGAAATACCTGGTTGATTGTGGATTATCGATCCAATAAGCTCCATTTTTCGATGTTGTTCCCGAAAGCCGGGTGATCTTTTTAATGTCGCTGCGCAAGATACTGATTTCTCCAAGCTTGTCTGTTTTCAGCTTGATCTTGTCAGCAGATTGCTCAACGACAACTCCAATAAACTCGTTGCCATCCAACGTTTCAATGTGGGTTTTTATCGTATCCTGACTAATTTGGGCTTTTGATGTCAAGGCAAAGCTAACCATCCAAACAGTTAAAAATAGGATCCAAAAGGATGTCTTTTTCATAATGGCAATGATTTGAATGTTTATAATTGCGAATTTTCTAAGTAACATGATTTCGTGTGGATTGTTCATTTTTTTACATTTTGATTTTTTGGACCAATCTTTTGAGTTGACAATTCTTTAATAGAATTGTATATTTGTAGAAAAATAATGACATGGACGGACTGAATTTATATTGGAAAATCAATTACTTGCCAACTGATTTAAAATCTGAAGTTAACGATTACATTGATTTTTTGTTAAGCAAAAGGAATACTCAAATTCATAAAAAGTCCCCGAAATTTGGATGTGCGAAAGGGCAAATTTACATCTCTCCAGATTTTGATGAACCTTTAGATGATTTCCGACAATGGTTTTGAAGTACTACCAATATCCTTCGAACATGCCATTATTGTATCATCTTGGTAATTATTGTTTTTAACACCTTAATTTTCCCCCTCCATGCACCCAATCGTTAAAGTTTCAAAAGTAATCAAGCATTTTAAAGATGTAAAGGCTGTGGATGGAATCAACCTTGAGATGCAGCAAGGGGAGTTTCTGGCTTTGCTTGGCCCCAACGGTGCGGGTAAAACCACACTTGTTGAGATGATTGAAGGGATCCAGCAACCCGATAGTGGTGAAATCATGATCGATGGCAAACATTGGGCCGGGCATGCCAGGGAATTGCACCACCTGATCGGGCTTTCTTTACAAGAGACCCATTTCATAGAAAAAGTAACCGTAAAGGAAACGTTGAAACTGTTTGCAAGTTTTTATAACCTGCCTGGTACACGTGTGGACGAGGTGCTTGAGTTGGTCAACCTCCGCGAAAAACAAAAAGCCTTTGTCGATAAATTATCGGGTGGACAGAAGCAGCGGCTAGCCTTGGGGATTGCCATGCTTAACAATGCCAAACTGTTGTTATTGGACGAACCTACAACAGGTCTTGACCCGACAGCCCGCCGCGAGATGTGGAATATTCTGGTGCGCCTACGCGACGAACATCAAATTTCGCTGATCCTCACTTCGCACTATATGGAAGAGGCAGAATACCTTTGCGAGCGGATCGTAATCCTCGACAAAGGCAAAATCCTCGCCCAAGGCACTTTATCCGAGATTCTAGCAGCTAATAACTTCCACGAAATCATCGAGTTTTCGTTTAATGAAAAGACCATAAATATTGATTTTATCCGGAACAGTGGATTGGGCAGGGTCGATCTGGATGACAAAACCTTAAAATACAAACTATTCGTCTCAGATATTGTTGCTCAACTACCCATATTTCTGTCGTTGGTAAAATTAAACGGATTTAGTTTGAAATCGCTGGAATGTCACAAGATGACACTTGACGATTTGTTTATCGAAATGACTGGAAGAAGTTTAGATCAATAACCAATCAATCACTACATATGCAATCCTCACTTTTACAGCTAATTATAGTTCAATTCAAAACATTTGCCCGTGAACCGGAAGTTATTTTCTGGTCGTTGTTGTTCCCTATTCTGATGGCCTGGGGATTAGGGATGGCTTTTAACAAGGAAAACGAGTCAGTGATTACTATTATGCAGGTGAAGAACGACCAATATCCAGATGCTTCTTTCCGTAAATTTATGGAAGGAGCCACGGAGATCAAAAATATCAATTCTCCAGATGGAAAGGCAATGGAACGCGATGTAACCATTCAAGGTTTGGGCAACACCCATTATAAGATGATCACCGGTACCTGGGAACAGGCTTATGTCCTTTTAAAACGTGGCGTTGTGAACCTTGTCCTGGAAGAAAAGGCAGAGGGGTTACAATTCCATTTTGACCCAAAATCAGGTGAGGCAAAAGCGTCTTACCTGCAGTTTTCGAGTATCCTAAAGGGAAAACAGGATGATCTGGCTCAGGCAATGATCAAGCCCTTATCACAAAAAGGAACCAGATACATCGACTTCCTGATTCCGGGATTGATTGCAATGGGTCTGATGATGAGCACAATGTGGGGAATTAGTTATTCACTGATCGAAAAAAGGTCTAAGAAGTTGCTCCGCAGGTTGGTCGCAACACCTATGAGCAAAAGCAGTTTTATGGTCTCGCAATTTGTGGCGCGGTTTGTCCTTTGTGCGATCGAAGCCCTGGTTTTGTACATTTTTGCAAGATTTTTCTTCGACATGACAGTTGAGGGGGACATATTGGCTTTGTTCGCACTTTTTTGTGCCGGTTTTTTTGCTTTCTGTGGTATAGCACTTTTATTGGCCTCCAGGACTTCCAATACTTTTGTCGGGAACGGGATCATCAACCTGGTGGTTATGCCAATGATGCTCCTTTCGGGGATCTATTTCAGTTACCACAATTTTCCGGATATAGTTATCCCTTATATTCAGGCGTTGCCATTGACGATGATCGCCGATGGGATTCGTGGAGTATTCCTTGAAGGTGCCGGATGGGCCGAACTGATTAAACCGATTTTAATCCTTTCTACTATCGGAACGGTAACCTTTTTTTCAGGTTTAAAGGTTTTTAAATGGTATTAAACGCCCAATACCCCCAAAGGGCGTTTTGACTAGATTATAAATCTATATTTCTTGGAATTTGATCAACTATTTTAACAGATAAAAAATATGAACAGACGGAAATTTTTCAAGAATGGCTCATTGGCAGCCATTTCGTTGGCAACATTATCAATTGTCTCTTGTAATACTTCCCAAAATCCCAAAAACGAAAAAGATATTCCACAAACCAGTTTAGACATTAACGAATTAACAATTAAAGAGTTACAGGATTTGGTCAAAACTGGGAAGCTGACTTATTCAAAACTTACCCAAATGTACCTCGACAGGATTAAGGATTTGGACAAGAGGGGGCCTGCCTTGAATTCAATCATCGAACTCAATCCCGATGCCCTTATAATTGCCGCTACTATGGATAACGAACTTAAAGCCGGGAAATGGCGTGGTTTAATGCATGGTATCCCAATTTTGATCAAAGACAATATCGACACCGCGGATAAAATGCTGACCACCGCAGGTTCGTTGGCCTTGCTCGACAACAGGGCAACTGTTGATGCGATGATTGTTCAAAAACTTCGTGAGGCAGGTGCCGTAATCCTTGGCAAAACAAATTTGAGTGAGTGGGCCAATTTCCGTTCTACACGTTCTTCGAGCGGATGGAGTAGCCGAGGTGGACAAACCAAAAACCCATATCTTCTCGACCGCTCCCCATGTGGTTCCAGTTCCGGTTCCGGAGCTGCTGTTTCGGCCAATCTGTGTTCTGTAGCCATTGGTACGGAAACCGATGGCTCAATTGCTTGTCCGGCTTCGATAAACGGAGTTGTTGGGATAAAACCTACGATCGGATTGGTGAGCCGTTCGGGAATCATCCCCATTTCCAAATCTCAGGATACAGCCGGTCCATTGACAAGAACTGTTACCGATGCCGCAATACTTCTATCGTCAATTTCGGGAAGTGATCCCAAAGATGAAGCAACTATGAAGAATACCCTTCCCGCAAAGGATTATGCCAATTATCTGGATATTAACGGATTAAAAGGCAAAAGGATAGGAGTTGAAAAATCGATGCTCAAGCGGCATGAGGGGATAGACAAAATCCTGAAAGAAGCCCTGAGCCAAATGGAAAAGTGTGGTGCAACAATTGTCGAGGTGGAGTTTATGCACACCACCGGAGAATTTGGGAACGCCGAATCCGATATTTTGCATTACGAGTTTAAAGATGGCCTAAACCATTATCTTGCAACGGCTACAACTAAAATGAAATCTTTAAAGAATATTATCGATTTTAATATTAAGAACGAACCTAAGGCAATGCCCTATTTTAAACAGGAGATTTTTATCAAATCCGAAGCTCTTGGAGGGTTGGACAGTAAAGAATATCAGGCAGCCTTGGTAAAAATTGAAACTTATCGAAAATATATCAACAAGTTATTCATTGATCAAAAGCTTGATGCCCTTTGTGGCCCAGCGACTGGCACTTCCTGGTGCAACGACCTGATCAACGGCGATTTCTGGACAGGCTATGGTGCTTATACCCCTGCCGCGGTTGCCGGTTATCCGTCAATTACTGTACCGATGGGTTTTGTGAGCGAACTGCCTGTAGGTCTTTCGTTTATCGGCAAAGCCTTTGGTGAACCTGAAATTATTGCCATTGGTTATGCCTATGAGCAAGTCTCCAAAAACCGGAAGCAGCCACAGTTTTTATCGACGTTAAAGGTATAGTATTGAATTTATAATATTTGTGAATCTTAATAGCTTTTTTGCTTGCTTAACAATTATTCTGAAACTTTTTCAGCAGGCTTTACAACGGTCATTGAATCAATGAAAGCCCGCGTTTTGGGCAATGCTGCATAGGCACTTGCAACATGGCTTAAATTTCCCAATCCAATCAACTGGACATTACCTCCCAATTTCAGCATATGGGAGGAAGCCTCCGTGGCATCCTTTGGGGAAACATCCTTATCCAAAGAACCATAATACATGCGGAATGAGGCCTTTGGTTTCCAATCGTAGGTTTGATTTTCGGCCAGTTTATCTGTGAACCAATCTGACTTCCCTGTTTTTAAATCACTTAGGATTTGTTTTGTATATATGCTATCGGCAGTTTTTGGTAATCTATTGACAATTTGCCTGTAGCCGTAGTTCCCGTTAAACAATCTTGAAACTACAGTATCATAAGGGGTTAGAACGATTGAAGATAGTGGTTTATTGTAAATATGGCAATAGGCATTGGCCAGGTATCCCAGGTAAAATACACTGTTGTTCTCAACTGCATAAGGGATACTGATCTCTTTAAGGTTATAAGCACCTACGATTGACGAGGTTGCAGTCAGATCCAATCCTTTGATTGGGCTTTGCTCAAGATAACGGTGTACTGCGGCAGTGGCATGTCCACCTTGTGAGATTCCGACAAGAAAAAGGTTGTTTGTCTGTTTACTGGTTAAAGTGGTACAAATTTCAGAACCAATCCTTAAGAAATCAACAACCGCGTTAACGGTAGTTGCTGCATGAAGATAGGTATGGATCTCCATTGAAATGCCAAATCCGATATAGTCGGGAATCAGGGTCAGATAACCCCCGCCGGCAAAAATGGCGGCCATCCCCAATCCTTCATCCTGAGAGGGTTTGGAGGGTGCCTCCGACCGTTCACTGTTCGTTCCATGCTGATAACTGACTACGCCTTTGATCTTTTTGTTCCGGGGAATTGCAAGCAGTCCGGAAACCTGAACAGTTTTATCATTTTCGTCTTTTGTAGTATAGGTCACCCTGAACAGTTCTATTCCACTTGTGATAATGATTTTTTCGGGACTTTTCAATTTCTTCATAAAGAATTTTACAACAGGTTCAGGATATCTTCCAACAGCCTCAAATTTGATGCTTTTTAAAGAATCAGTCGATCTGTTGATCTTCCTGATATTTATTCTTGGGGTACAACCATTCAAAATTTGAAGGATCATTCCTAACACCAGTATCCTGAGTAGTATCTGCATAATTAAAATCTATTGTTCAATTAATGGAAATTTGTTCTTTGGTACCGTAAAAAAGAAAGTACTACCTTTTTCAACTTCACTTTCAACCCAGATCGTTCCACCATGCCTGATAACGAATTCTTTGACGATAACCAAACCTAACCCACTACTTGGTTCATTGTTGGTACCTGGCCGACTGATATGGGTGTCGATACTAAACAATTGATTAACTGTTTCTTGTTTCATCCCAATGCCATTATCTATTACCTTAAACAGGATTATCCTATCTTCATTTTCGCTGATATGGACTTCGACAAATCCGCCTTCCCGGGTAAATTTAATGGAATTGGTAACCAGGTTCCTCAAAATAGAACCCAACATATTCAGGTCTGCAGTAACTTCTTCGCAAGCAATATTCTCATTGAGAGTTATCGATTTTTTGCTAGCCATTTCCAGAATGGATTCGTCAAAAATCCGGAAATCGGTTTTTAGCCTGATCAATTTGGGATTAAACGGAATAATGCCCTGCTGCAAACGCGACCATTCGAGGAGGTTTTCTAGCAGGTTAAAGGTGGACTGAATGGACTTATTCATGACAAGTGCAAATTTACGCAATTCCTTTACGGAGAAATCGTTATCTTCGTCTGCCATGATTTCGGTAAGGTTTAATACAGAAGAGATCGGACCGCGAAGATCGTGAGAGATAATAGAGAAAAACTTATCTTTGGTTGCAATTAACTCTTTCAACCGGGTTTCACTTTGATGAATTTCCATCTCCATCATAATCCGATCCTGAATGTTGTTAATCACAGTCAAAAGATACCTTTCAGTGTCAATTGTGACAATTTCAGATGAAATAAGTCCTGTGAACAATTCTCCATTTTTTTTACGGAATAAAACTTCGTTTTCGATTATTCTCCTCTTTTCCTGAAATGTATTTGCCAGGTTTTGGCGATCCAGTGGGTTGACCCATAAATTCAAGTCAAGTGTTGAATTACCAACTAATTCATGAATAGAAAAACCAGTCATCCTCACAAATCCATCGTTTGCTTCAACAATTGTACCATTCGATGGTATGGAGAAGGTAATCCCATAAGGTACTGAATGAAAGGCCTTTGAAAATTTTTCCTCCTGCTGGGTTATTTCATTCATCAGTCGTTTATTGATCATTAAAGCAAGAGTGAAAGTAAACAGGATGAATAATATCTGGTATGATATGATAACGAATATTTCAAAACCTCCGTAGCTGAAATAATCATTCGATGTATGATTGACAGTGAAAAAATTAATAATTCTCAATAGGCTTACGATACAGATTAAGGCAAAAACAATGGCAATATAGGTAGTGAACTTACGCAAATTTTCAGGAACCCTCCCTCGCAACAGCCATACACACTGGCCACAAACAAGGAGATAAGCTATGGAGATATTCAGGTTCCGAATTTCAAGATCAGGTTTAATGATTGTGAAGTAAAGGTGTATGAAAAAGAAGATAGCGATTAGAAGATAATTATGAAATTGATTGGTTCTTTTTCCTAAAAAAGACTCCAATCCAATATACCCTAAGACGGCACCTGTTATTGCCAGTGTATTGGAAACATCCATAGAAATGAAATCCATAATATGGCCACGAAAAAAAATCAACAACAAACACAAAGCCTGACTTACAAAATCTAAAAGCAATAAATCAGTCCCTTCGAAACGTTTTCGTGTCTGACGCCATAAAATAAACATCACAAGTAGGCTCACTAAATTTGTGAGGAAATAGGAAAAAATGATTGTTCGTAAATCAAGTGATATTTCCATATGTGAGATGCATTTTCAACTATTGGTATGAGGTTACAATATTATACAATTCACTTCAAAGTTGTAAACAAAAAAAAGGATGGAACTTGCGTTTCCATCCTTTTATTAAAACTCACTAAATCGTCAAACTAAACCCAATTCTATGAAAAAAAATCCTTTACAAAACTATGCTTTAATGACTAATCGGTCAATAGACTGCAAGTTAAAGAATTATAAAATTGCTGAATGATTCACAAAATAAATTTATACTTTCGTCAGTGATTCATTCTGACGATTAAAATATCAAATAACTATGATTACAAAATATTTTCGGGTTCTATTGCTGGTCCTTATAGGCAAAATAGTATTTTTTGACTTTACATATGGTGCTTTTGGCCAGGAACCTGTCGATTATGTCAATCCAAACATTGGGTCAATTGGTCATCTGTTAACAGCCACAACCCCAGATGTTCAGCTTCCACGGGGGATGATCAGGTTAGTACCCGCCACAACTCCAGGAATAAGAGATAATTTCCTTGCCGACAAAATATATTCATTTTCAACAATTTCATTACCAAGTGATTTTTCCAGGGGGATCAGTGCCTTCTCCCTAATGGCTACCACAGGTAAATTAAAAGCTGATCCAAACGGGAATGCCTCATGGTTTGACCACGATTCGGAAAAGGCAACGCCGTATTGCTATTCGGTCCTTTTGGAGGATTATAACATTGAAGTGGAATGTACAGCGACCCAACGCTCATCACTTTACCGATTTACCTTTCCTGAAGCGGCTAATTCAAACCTTTATTTAAATCTTCTGCAGGATGCGGAGATTAAAATATTGAATGTCAATACAATAGAAGGTTCTCAAGCTTATCCGAAGGGTGATCCAAAAAGAAGGATTTATTTCCATTCAGAATTTAGTAAACCAATCAGTCAATGTGGAAGTTTGAAAGGTGATGAAATAAAAACAAGTGAAAAAGTACAGGAAGGAAACAACATTGGAGTATATACGACCTATACGACTACGTCAGGCGAACAAATACAGGTAAAAACAGGATTCTCCTACATCAGTGTTCAGCAGGCCAAAGAAAACCTGGAAAAAGAGATTTCAGGTTGGGACTTCGATAAGGTCAAAAATAATAACAGGAAAATCTGGAACGAAGCTTTGAATAAGGTTCAGATTCATGGAGGAACTGAAAGCCAGAAAAGAACTTTTTACACCGCGCTTTACCGGGTTTATGGCAGGAAAACGACGAATATTTCAGAGTATGGGAAGTATTACAGTGGATTTGATCATCAGGTCCATTCGACTGAAGGCCACGATTTTTACCAGTTGGGCGAGAGCTGGGGGTCTTTCCGTTCGCTATACCCACTTGGGCTGATACTTGAACCTGAAAGACAAAACGACTTTGTAAGGTCATATATCCGTATGTTCGAGCAGACCAATTGGCTCGGCGATGCAGCACTGAAAGAACGTGTGATGACAGGATGGCATGAAACTGCCTCTATCACTGATGCTTACAGGAAGGGTTTCAGGGATTTTGATATTGAGAAAGCCTATAGTGGTATGAGGAAAAATCTGATGGAGGCAACGAAGATTCCATGGCGCAACGGGTCTGCTACCGAATTGGACAGTGTGTACAATCAGAAAGGCTTTTTCCCTGCCCTGGCATTAGGTCAAAAAGAGTGGGTCAAAAAAGTGGATAGTTTTGAGAAAAGGCAATCCGTTGGAGTTACCCTTGAAAGTTGTATTGACGACTGGTGCTTTGCCCAAATGGCAAAAGCCTTAAATAAAAAAGAGGATTATGACTATTTTTTGAAACGTTCACAAAATTATAAGAACCTCTATGATGCGAGGATTGGTTTTATGGCACCCAAAACGGCTGACGGGAATTGGGTTTTCAATGAGAAACAACTTGATCCCATCTGGAGTGGTGGTCAGGGCGGAAGGGAATACTACACCGAAACCAATGCGTGGACCTACACTTTCCAGGTTCAGCACGATGTGCCGGGTTTGATTCGTCTTATGGGTGGAAATGACAAGTTTGCTGACAAACTGGATGGGCTTTTTCAGGAACAATTCGGAGGCAAAGGGGCGAAGTTTGAATTTTTGAAACAATTCCCCGATGGGACAGGTTTGATCGGACAATACAACCATGGCAACCAACCCGGATTCCATATTGCCTATCTTTACAATTACGCCGGAAAGCCATGGAAAACGCAGCGAAGGGTCAGGGACATCATGAAAATCTGGTACAACGATGGACCTTTGGGAATATGTGGCGATGAAGACGAAGGCGAACTGTCATCATGGTATGTCTTTAGCGCCATGGGATTCTATCCTGTCTGCCCGGGAAATCCGGTTTACGACATCGGAAGTCCTCTATTTGAGAAAGTTACGATCAATGTTGGCAATGGCAAAACCTTTGTGATTGAATCAAAAGATGCCTCGGCAAAGAACAAGTATATTCAGTCCGCATCCTTAAATGGTAAACCGCTGAACAATCCGTGGTTTACTCATGCCGATCTGGCAAACGGAGGCAAGCTTGTTTTTCAGATGGGACCAAGGCCAAACGAAGAGTGGGGGAACAATCCGGAGGCGTTTCCTGACCACTAAATCATGTTTCATCTACTACAATTACCACGAATGAGTGGTTCTTTTGTAACAAAATATTTAAAAGTCAACATTTAAAAAACAAATCGATTTTGGAAATTCCCCTCCTTTGGAGGGGTGGCGAAGCCGGGGTGGTCAAGTTGGGAATACTGTTTTCAATGGAGGGGTGGCGAAGCCGGGGTGGTTGACACAATGTCCATATAACCTATCAATTGAAATTTCTTAGATCAGACTATGTCTGTGATGTGCCGGTAAAATACAAATTAAACTCTCGGTTATGATCTCAAACGTAGGTGTTGGACAACCTTCGTCCTTCATGGTTCTGATAATCGTAGGAATACCTTGTCCTTCAGCTTGAGCGAGTTGCAATTTGAGTAATCGTTTGAGAAGGCAACTGCTGTTTTTAAAATATCTTCAATATCAGCAATATTATCCTTCCATTCAACACGAATGCTTTGTCTTTGGGACAATTCCTTTAGATTTACAACACCCATCATAACCCATAGATACTTAAGACTTACAAGATAGACATTTCTGAAATAAATACATTCCGTTTTGCCAATTCAATTTTCCGGGTGTTAAATAATGTTTCTCAACGAGCGGGTCGTGCGATTTCCAATCGCGCCAATTGTTTGAAGTATATCCAATGATTTCAAATTGAAACAAAGGAAAAAAGCGATTGGAAATCGCATGACCCGAACGTACAATCCCCGTAATGATTAATATAAATTACAGTATATTAGTCACTACGGGGATTCATTGATGCGGATACTACTAAATCAAAATCTTAATAGAGTTCAACTTCCAGCACCAACAATCAACTTTTGAACAAAAGCCAGCCGCCAG